>NZ_CP127251.1:3075000-3292759 GCF_030285925.1 Devosia sp. YIM 151766
TGCCCCACGCCCCGCCGCCGATCACGGCTACGCTTTCAAGCGGCATCTTCACTCACCTTCATGTCGGGCATGTCCAGCGGCCAGCGCGGCCGCGCCGCCACATCCAGCCCATTGCCGGCGCCCAGGGCCAGCCGCTCGGCGCCGGCCCAGGCCACCATGGCGCCATTATCGGTGCACAGGGCAATCGGCGGCACCACCAGACGAACGCCCATATCTTCTGCGACCGCCGCCAGCGCCGCGGCAATGCTTCTATTGGCGGCGACCCCGCCGGCCACCACCAATTGCGGCGCCATGTCGGGCCATTCCGCCTGCAACCGTTGCAGCGCCTGTCGCGACCGCGTCGCCACGATCTCGGTCACCGCTGCCTGGAAACTGGCGGCGATATCGGCCACGTCCTGCCGGGTCAGCGGCGCGATGGCCTCGGCCTGCAGCCGCACCGCCGTCTTGAGCCCGGAAAAGGAAAAATCCAGCCGCGCCTCGCGCAGCAATGGCCGCGGAAATTTGAACCGCCTGGCATCGCCATCGCGGGCGATCCGCTCCACTTCCGGCCCGCCCGGATGGCCCAGGCTCAGCAATTTGGCCACCTTGTCGAAAGCCTCGCCCAGGGCATCGTCGATAGTGCCGCCCCAGCGCTGGTAATCGCCGACGCCGCGCACCAGCACGAATTGGCTATGCCCGCCCGAAACCAGCAGCATAAGATAGGGGAATTTTATCCCGTCGGTAAGCCGCGCCGTCAGCGCATGGGCTTCCAGATGGTTGACCGCGATCAGCCGCTTGCCCAAAGCGGCGGCCAATGCCTTGCCGGTGGTCAGCCCCACCAGGACGCCGCCGATCAATCCCGGCCCCGCCGTTGCCGCCACCGCGTCGATATCGGACAAGTCGATTCCCGCTTCGTCCACGGCCTGCGCGATGATGTGATCGAGCCATTCCACATGGGCCCGCGCCGCCAGTTCGGGCACCACGCCGCCAAATGCCGCATGTTCATCGAGCTGGCTGCGCACCACATTGGAACGAATGGTTCCGCGACCGGATTCATCCCGCATGACAATGGCGGCGGCGGTTTCATCGCAGCTGGTCTCGATACCCAGGATAATGGCTGGCGCTTGCCCGGTCATGACGAAGTAGTCTACTCCCATCAGCGAGCTTATCGCCTACACCAGGACCGCCCGGATATGCAATCGCCCACTCCCTTCGCCCGGATCGGAACACGCGGCAGCCCCCTTGCCCTTGCCCAGGCACGGCTGGTCCGCCAATTGCTCGCCGAGGCGCATGGCGTCGCCGAGGACGATATCGCCATCGAGGTCTTTTCCACCGGCGGCGACCGCAGCCAGTCGGAAAACACCACTTTGTCCGATATCGGCGGCAAGGGCGTCTTCACCAAGGAGATCGACGAGGCACTGCTTTCGGGCCGCGTGGATATCGGCGTCCATTCCAGCAAGGACGTGGCGACCGGCCTGCCGCCCGGCATGGTGCTGGCCGCCTTCCTCGAACGCGAGGATGTGCGCGACGCCTTCCTCTCGGTCAGCGTCAAGGGCATCGACAACCTGCCAGAGGGCGCCCGTTTCGGCACCTCGTCCATCCGCCGCGCCGCCCAGGCGAAGCGGTTGCGGCCGGACCTGCGCATCGTGCCGTTCCGCGGCAATGTGCATACCAGGCTGCAAAAGCTGCTCGATGGCGTCGCCGATGCCACCTTGCTGGCTCTGGCAGGGCTGAACCGGCTGGGCGAAGCGCATCGCGCCACCTCCATTCTCGATCCCGAGCATTTCATGCCGGCCCCGGCCCAGGGCGCCATCGGCATCGCCATCCGCGAAGGCGACCAGCACTTTGCCGATATCGTCGCTCCGCTCGACCACGCCCCGACCCATGCCGCCATTGCCGCCGAACGCGCCATGCTCGCCATATTGGATGGCTCCTGCCGCACCCCGGTCGGGGCACTGACGGCCCGCGACGGCGGCCTGCTGAGCCTGAAGGGCGAGATTCTCAGCCTTGACGGCCAGACCAGCTATCGGGCCGAGGCCCAAGGGAGCGATCCGCGCCAGCTCGGCGAACAGGTCGGCCGGGAGCTGTTGGCGCAGGCCGGTCCGGATTGGCTGAAGCGGTGGATGGCATGATGCGCATGCTGGTGACGCGGCCGGAGCCCGATGCGCAGGCGACGCAGGAGCGGCTGGCGGCATTGGGAATTCCCTCGGCAATGGCGCCGCTGATGACGAGGCAGACGCTGGCGGCAAATCTGCCTATGGCCGAAGGCTTTGCCGCCATCGCCTTCACCAGTACCAACGCCCTGCGCGGCCTCGCGGATCTGGAAGCCTTGTCGCCCTTCCTCACCACGCCGGCCTTCGCTGTGGGCGATCGCACCGCCCATGAGGCCCGGCAATTGGGCTTCGTCTCGGTGACGCCCGCCGATGGCACGCTGGGATCGCTGGTCACCACCATCGCCCTGGCCCGGCTCGCCGGCCCGGTCTTCTATCCTGCCGGCAAGCATCTGAGCGGCGATCTCGCCCATGCCCTGGCGCCGCATGGCCTGATGGTGGTGACCACCCCGGTCTATGAAATGGTCGCCGAATCCCGCCTCGATCCCGAGATCGCGGCCGCCCTGTCGGCTGAGGATTTCGGCGCCGTTCTATTCTATTCCCGCCGCACCGCCGAGATTTTCTGCGCGCTGGCCGCCGCGAATCTCACGGACGCACAAAGACGCCGCCTGCCCATGCTGTGCCTGTCGGAAAATGTGGCCGCCCCGCTCATCGACAACCGCTTCAGCCGCATTCTTCTCGCCGACCATCCCAGCGAGGAAGCGATGATGGCGCTGGCACTGGCTTTTGCCCGCGAGCAAACTGGGCCATGATCGGAACGAGCAAGAGGTAAGGCCCATGGCTGACAATCCCGGCAAGGACACGCCGCCCACCGATCCCAAAGCCCAGGACAAGACCGGCCCGGTCAGGCCGCCGATCCTGGAAGGCACGGCCCGCGCCGCGCCGGGCGCCAAACCCGCCGATGCGAGCGTGAAAAGCAAGCCGCAGCCAACAAAGCCATCGGCCACGACCAAGCCCCGCGAACCGGATCGAGGTTCGGGCGCGCCGTGGATCGCCGGAATTCTGGGGGGCGCCATCGGTCTCGGCGCCGCCTATGGCCTGGCCTGGTTCGGCCTCTGGCCCAGCCCGGCACAGACCCCGCCGCCGGATCCACGCCTCGCCCAATTCGCCACCGCCATTCCCGAATTGCAGACGACGACCGGCACGCTGCAAAGCGAACTGGCCACGCTCGGCAACCGCGTCGGCAATCTGCAATCCGACATCGCGGCCCTGCCGGCCCCGGGCCAGCAAACCGACATTGGCGATCTTGCCGAACGGCTTGCGGACCTGTCCGCGCGATTCGAGGCCTTGCCGGCCGGTCCGGCGCCCGGAGAAGGCGAAGGCCAGAACGCCGCCGCGATTGCCGCGCTCGAAACTCAATTGGCAGAATTGCGCCAGGAGGCCAGCGAGACGACCACCAGGCTCGCCGACAATGAAAGCCGCATCTCCGCATTGGCCGAGGCGGCCAGTGCCAGCGCGTCGGCAACGGACCAGACCGCCCAATTGCCGCTGATCTTCTCCAGTCTGGAAAGCGCTTTCCTGTCCGGCCGCCCCTATACCGCCGAATTGGCGGCGCTGCGCCGGACCTGGCCGGAGACATCAATTCCCGAAATGGTTGCCGCTGCTGCCACCGGAGGCTTGCCGCGGCCCGACGAGGTGGCGCGGCGTCTCAACCAGGTGGTGCCCGACATGCTGGCCGGTCGGCCCGCCAATGCCGGGGCCGATTGGCAGGACGGCGCCATGGACTGGCTGCGCGGCATCGTGGCGATGCGGCCCGCCGGCGAGATCGAGGGCGACGGTCCGGAAGCCATCGTGACCCAGCTCGAGGCGGCCATGGCGCGGCGCGACTTCCGCGCCGCCCAATCGGCGCTGAGCGCCCTGCCTGCCGCCATGAGCGCCGCCGCCGGACCGGTCGCGGACGACATCGCCGCCCTGGCGGAGGCCGAAGCCTTCCTCGCCAGTCTGCGCAGCCTGGCGCTCGGCACGGGGAGCGGCGCATGATCCGTCTCGCCTCCTGGATCATCGGCAGCCTCGCCATTGCCGCCCTTGCCGCCTGGGTCATCTCCCTGCCCGGTACGCTGATTCTGGAAATTGCCGGCCAGCGCCTGCAACCGCGCCTCGGCACCGCAATCGTCATTCTGCTGCTGGGCGCGGCGCTGATCATCGCCGTCTGGGCCGTGCTGCGCCGCATCATCGGCGCGCCGAAAGCCATGGCGCGCCGCCGCGCCGCCAAACGCCGCGAACAGGGCGTCGAGGCCCTTTCCGACGCCATCATCGCCCTCCAGGCCGGCGATCCGGCCCGGGCCCGCATCATGGCCCGCGAAGCCCAGGCCCGCCTGTCCGACAGCAGCGCCGCAAAACTGCTCGAAGCCCGGGCCGATCTGGCCCTGGGCGACATGCCCGCCGCCCGCGAGCATTATCGCGCTCTTATCGCCAGCGAGAGAACCGCCGTGGCCGCTCTGACCGGTCTCTATGACCAGGCCCGGGCCCAGAACCGGCCGGAAGCGGCCCTGACCTTTGCCCGCAAGACCCTAGCCCTGGCGCCGAGCAGCGATTGGGCCGCCGAGGCCGTGTTCGGCGATCTGGCGCGGCGCGGCCAATGGGCCGAAGCGGTGGCCATGGTCAATGCCGAAGCCGCCGGCACCCGGGAAGAAAAGGCCCGCAAGCGCCGCCGCCAGGCCGTCATCGAAACCGCCCGCGCCCGCGAAAATGAGACCACCGAGCCCAATGCCGCGCTCGACCACGCGCTGACCGCGCTGAAATTGCTGCCCGATTTCGTACCCGCCGCCCTGATCGCGGCCCGCATCTATACCAATCGCGGCGAAACCCGTCGGGCGCAAAGCCTGTTGCGGCGCATCTGGCGCGCCACCGGCCATCCCGATATCGCCGCGCTCTATGCCCATGCGCAACCCGGCGCCTCGGCGGTCGAACGGCTGAAACGCCTGCGCGAAATCGTCGAACTGCCGCCGCCCCACCGCGCCGCTGGCATGGCTTTGGCCGGCGCCGCCATCGATGCCTATGACTGGCCGCTGGCCCGCGAAGCCCTGTTGCCCTTTGCCGGAGCCGATGCCACGCAGGGCGTCGCCAGCCTGATGGCCGAGATCGAGGAAGGCCAGAGCGGCGACCAGGGCAAGGCCCGTGAATGGCTGGCCCGCGCCGTGCGCGCGCCCCGGGATCCGGCATGGACCGCCGATAATATCGTCAGCGACGAATGGGAGCCGATTTCCCCGCTCACCGGGCGGCTGGATGCGTTCGAATGGAAAGTGCCGGTAGCCAGCAACAAAAGTCCGGCCCCGCTTGCGGCGGCCACCAGCGGCTCCGTGCCGGCTTTGTTGTCGACACCCGCTCCCTTGCCCCTTGCGCCGACCGAAAACGACCAGTAAAAGACCCGCCATCCGTTAGGGGCCACCCCCTTCGGCGCCGCTTTAGCTCAGTTGGTAGAGCACATCATTCGTAATGATGGGGTCAGGTGTTCGAGTCACCTAAGCGGCACCACTTTTCTTATTCGACCCGTTCCATCAATTCGAGCCGTTGTGCCTGCCGCGCCGATGGCGCGATGGCGATGAGGTCGGGCTGTTTCGTGCCGAACAGGGCGGCGCGTTCCTCGGGAAGCGACATGAAGAAGGGATAGCGATCCGCCACGCGGTCGCGGATGGCTGGCACTTCGGCGGCGTAAAGCTGCATGGGAAAGGCGAGATTGGCGTAGCTGCGCTCCTCGCCCAGGGGCTTCGCGCCGAATACCCGCTTGTAGAAGGCGGTATGTTCGGGCCTGACGGCGGACATGCAATAGCGGACAGGGAAATATTCGCAGGCCATGGCGGCAAGCCGCAATGTCAGATAGGGCAGGGCCGGATAGGCCAGCGACAAATCGAAATCGGCGGTGAAGCGGCCGGGATCGATAAAATTCTTGCCGCTATCCAGAAGCGGCTGCAACACGTCGGGCCAGACCGACATGCAGGGCGAATAAGGCTGTTCGGGCGTGACGACGTGAAAACGCAGCGAGCTGGCCAATTGGCCATCGATATAGACGCCGAAGCAATAGCAATTGGGCAGGTCGTCGAATTCGTCCCTTGTGACCTGCTGGGAATTGACCGGGATGAAATCTTCGCGCCGATAGGCTTCGTAGCGCAACCGATAGACCGGATCGAATTGCTCATCGGAGCTGACCCGCCGATAGCGCACAAGATCGAGCAGATCGAGCAACGTCGTGGCAAAACGCGAATTGGCGCTGGTTTCAGCAGATTTGGCCGCACTCATGAACATTGCCCCATAGTCCAGAAGGCATATTAACCCTCTGTTAGGGATAACCGCATTGGGAAAATAGCCCGGCTGGCGCCAAATACCCGAGGCAGGGGCTGAATTTTACTGAAAAATCAGCGAGTTAATCGAATGTTAACCATGTAGGCGATTTTCGGCATGGCGGTTGGACGTCTTGCCGTTGAAGCGCTCGATCAGTTCGGCAATGTCTTTGGCCGGCAGGGGGCGGCTGAAGAAATAGCCCTGGACTTGCTGAACGCTGGTCTGGCTCAGCATGACATTGAGCTGTTCCTCGGTCTCGACCCCCTCGGCCACCACCTTCAAATCGAGATCCCGGCCCAGTCGCGCCACATTGGCCAAGAGCCGCAGGGCGCGCGGGTCGTCGGCAATGTCGGCCACGAAGGAGCGATCGATCTTGAGCTTGGTAAAGGGCAGCGCGCTGAGATAGCTCAGCGAGGAATAGCCGGTGCCGAAATCGTCCAGCGCGATGGCGATGCCGCGATCGGCGAGCGCCTGCAACACGCTGCCGGCCAGGTCGCGCTCCTCGATGACGGCAGTCTCGGTCACCTCGATTTCGAAGCGCTCCGGCGGCAGGCCGGATTGCCGCAGCGCCCGGTCGACCAAGGCCGGCAGATCGATGCCGCGGAAATCACGCGCCGAAACGTTGACGCCGACCCCAACCGAGCTGGCCCAGCAACTGCATTCGCGCGTCGCATTCTCGACCACCCAGGCGGTGATGTCGGAGATCAGTCCCATTTCTTCGGCCAGCGGAATGAAGATCGCCGGCGCGATCGGGCCGAGCTCGGCATGCGTCCAGCGCGCCAGCGCCTCGCAGCTCATCACCTTGCGCGTCGAAATATCGAGCAGCGGCTGGAAGGCCAGGCTCAACTGGCCAGCCGCCACGGCATCGCGCAGATCGGCCTTGAGGCGCTGTCTATAATGGTAGTCGATATCCATCTGGGCATGGAAAATCTGGCTGCGGGCCTTGCCTTCCGTCTTGGCGGCATTGAGCGCCAGGTCCGCCTTGGTCATCAGCTCTTCCAGATCGTCCTGGCTGGCCGGGCTATGCACCACGCCGATACTGATTCGGACCGGCAGGTCGATGCCATTGAGCATGAAGGACGTATCGAAAGCGGCCAGCGCCTGCTCTGCCGCGCTCCGACCCTTGGCGTGGTCCGCCGCGCATAGGGCGATGAATTCGTCGCCGCCCAGCCGCGCCAGCAGAACCTCGTCCGGCAGCGCCGCGCTCAGGCGGTCGGCGGTCTGGCGCAGCAATTCGTCGCCGACCACATGGCCGAAACTGTCATTGACGTGTTTGAATTCATCGATGTCGATGATCATCAGGGTGCTGGGCAGACCCATCTCGGCCCGCATCTGCAAATGCTCCGCCGCCAATGTGTTGAAATGGCTGCGATTGGGCAGGCCGGTAAGCGTGTCGTGCCGGGCAATGAAATTGATGCGCTCTTCGGCCAGCATGCGCTCGGTAATGTCTTCAAAGAGCAGCACCGTCCTTTGTTGACCCGAACTGACCGTGACCTCGAAACAGGGCCCTTCATGGATCGAGAACAGCACCTTGCCGGAGCCGCGCTCATCGATGATTTTCCTCAACCGGGCTACCGCGATTTTCGGCACCAGAGCGCGCGCGCCCAATGTTTCGAGCACCGGTCCGAAAGGTTGGCCAGCGAGTTTGCCGATTTCGAGCGAAGTAAAGATCTGCACCGCCCGATCATTGGCCAGGGTGATGGTGCCGTTTTCATCGAGCATGCACAGACCATGCTCGAGCGTGGTGATGGCGATGTCGAATTCGGCGGCGAGACGGGAGACCTCCACGCGGCCATGCACGGCGGAGAGCAGCAGCGCCCGCACATCGCCCGCCATCTTGCGATAGCTGATGAGCAACAGGATCAGCATGGCCGCCAAGAGCTGGTGGTAGAAATTGCCGCGGAAGATCATGGCGATCCAGAGCGGCACCGACAGCGAGACGATCTGGATGGTGAGCAGCCTGTCGAGGCCGAAATTGCGGGCGACCAGGCCCACGGTGGAGGCGATGGTCAGGGTGCAGCTCGCCAGTTCGGCAAAGGGATCGCGCACCACCAGGATGGCCACCAGGCACCAGATGCCGTGGGTGAACGCCACCAGCGCGCCGCCGATCAGCGCCCGATTTTCCCAGCGTTCGGCCGCTTCGGCGTCGTCGTCGCCAATGCCGGCGCGCCAGAAAGCCTGCATGTTGTAAAACCGGATCAGTCCGACCACCAGCAGCGCGGCCGCCACCACGAGCAGGATCGGCGCCTCTGCCTGGAAAGACGAGATCGCGGCCACTGCGGCACTGGAAATGGCGCCAAGCAGCATGGCGCCCCGTTCACTATAGACCGAACGGATAATGGACACATAGTCCAAGGCCGGCATGGTTTTTCTGGCAGAGGTCAGCACAGAATTTTCCCCGTTACTGCGCTATTGGGCGCATAAGCCCTTAACAAGCTCTTGCCCGGAGCCGCCGATCCGGGTCGGAGTCGGCTTGTAGGCTAAACGGCTGGTTAATGCCGGCATGCCGGGTCAGCCGCAGCTTTTCTTCCGGTCAATCGTTCTTGCTTGGCCGCATCAAGGATTTCGTCGAGGAGGAAGACATGGCTGAAAAATTATCGGCAGAGGCGCGCAACCTGGCTCTGGCCCGGCTTGCGGACTGGTCCCATGACGCTGCGAGTGACGCCATCATTCGCGAATTCCGCTTCAAGGATTTTTCTCAAAGCTTCGCCTTCATGACGCGCGTGGCATTATTGGCGGAGAAGGCGGCCCATCATCCCGAATGGTCCAATGTCTATAACCAGGTCCGCATTGTCTTATCCACGCATGATGCGGGCGGATTGAGCCAGAAGGATATCGATCTGGCCCACAGCATCGATGCGCTTCTTGACTGAGCATTGGGTGAAATCCTTCGTCCTTAGTGAAAATTTCGCCCGCCCGGCAGGGCTGCATAAGCCTGGCGGCGGGCCAGTTCGATCTCGCGCAAGGCCTCGCGGTTGCGGCTTTCCGGCCGGTCGCCACCGGATTTCCCCTCATCGCCCCGCGCCAGTATTCCGTTCCCGATATCCTTGCCATGGGCGAGATCGAGCAGATGCCGGGTCAGGTCCTCCATTTCCTCGGCGATGATATGGATGACGCCTCTTTCGGATTGCACCTTGCCCCGCACCGCCAGCATGCGGCTCGACAGGATGGTCTTGCGATTGGCATCGAACACTTTGGGCCAGATCACCACATTGGCCACGCCGGTTTCGTCCTCCAGCGTGGCAAAGACCACCCCGCTGGCCGTGCCCGGCCGCTGTCGCACCAGGACCAGGCCGGCAACTTCCACCCGCAGGCCGGAAGCGACTTTGGGTAGATTGCCGGCCCGGGTCGTGCCCCGCGCCATCAGCATGGGCCGCAGGAATTCGACCGGATGGCCCTTGAGCGACAATGACAGCGTCGCATAATCATGGATGACTTCTTCGCCTTGCTGCATATCCGGCAGGTCCGCCGCATCCTCGGAGGGCGGGATTGCCGGTGGACCGGCGGCGGCAAAGAGCGGCAGGGTTTCGGCGCCGTGCGTCCCCACCAATCCCTTGACGGCCCAGAGCGCATCGCGCCTTTTCAGGCCCAATGAGGCAAAGGCGTCGGCTCGTGCCAGTTTTTCGAGGCTGGCGATCGGCACACCGGTCCGCAGCCACAAATCGCGCACCGAGACATAGCCGGCCCCGCGTCGCGCCACGATGATATTGATGTCGTTTTCGGCGAGACCCTCGATGAAGCGCAGGCCCAGCCTTATGGCCTTGTTCGAGAGGATGTCATCGGCCATCTCGGCATGACGCGGCCAGATATGGTCCCGGACCTGGCGATCGCCGCCCGGCTCCAGCAAGCATTCGAGATCGGACAGATTGACATCCGCTTCCCGCACCTCGATCCCGTGCTCGCGCACGTCGCGGATGATCTGGCTGGGCGCATAGAACCCCATGGGCTGGGAATTGAGCAGCGCGCAGGCGAAAATATCGGGGTAATGGCATTTGAACCAGCAGGATGCATAGACCAGCAGCGCAAAGCTGGCCGCGTGGCTTTCGGGAAAGCCATATTCGGCAAAGCCCTTGATCTGGGCGAAACAGCGCTCGGCGAATTGGCGCTCGTAATTATTGGCAATCATGCCGTCAATGAACCGCTTCTCGAAAATCGCGATCTTGCCGGTGCGTCGCCAGGCCGCCATGGCCCGGCGCAATTGATCGGCTTCGCCCGGCGTGAAACCGGCTCCCTTGATGGCCATCTGCATGGCCTGTTCCTGGAAAAGCGGAATGCCCAGGGTTTCCTTGAGCACATCATCGAGGGCGTCGCCGGGCTTGGGTTTCCATTTTTCGATACCGTCACGGCGCTTGAGATAGGGATGCACCATGCCGCCCTGGATGGGGCCGGGACGCACGATGGCCACTTCGATGACGAGGTCGTAAAAGCGTTGCGGGCGCAGGCGCGGCAGCATCGACATCTGTGCCCGGCTCTCGATCTGGAACACGCCGATCGTGTCGGCGCGATGGGTCATGGCATAGACGCGGGCCTTGTCCAGCGGTCCCTTGCCGGTTTCCTCGGCAAGCAGATCCTCCAGCTCATAGCGCTTGCGGTAATGGACATGGAGCAGATCGAAAGCCTGCCGCAGACAGGACAGCATGCCCAGAGCCAGAATGTCGACCTTGAGAATGCCCAGGGCATCGATATCGTCCTTGTTCCATTCGATGATCGCCCGGCTATCCATGGCCGACTGGCCGATGGGCACGAGGCTTTCGAGCGAATCCCGGGTAATGACGAAACCGCCCACATGCTGGGAAAGATGACGCGGGAAACCGCGCAGCACCTTCACCACCTCGAACATCTGCGCCATGACCGGATCGTCGGGATTGAGCCCGAGATGTTCGAGATCCTTGAGATTGAGAGAGCTGCCCCAGCCCCAATGCAATTGGTTGAAGGCGGCTATGATGTCGTCCGAAACACCGAACGCCTTGGCGGTTTCGCGGATCGCGCTGCGGGAACGATAGCAAATGACATTGGCGGTCAGCCCCGTGCGCTTGCCGCCATATTTATTATAAACATATTGCATCACCTCCTCGCGCCGCTCGTGCTCGAAATCGACGTCGATATCGGGCGGCTCGTCCCGCTCGGTGGAGATGAAGCGGCCGAAGACCAGCGTATTCTTGGTCGGGTCGACCGCGGTAATGCCCAGGCAGAAACAGACGCTGGAATTAGCCGCCGAGCCGCGCCCCTGGCATAGGATCCTGCGCTCATTGCGAGCATAGATGACGATGTCGTGCACAGTGAGAAAATAGGCGGCATAGCCCTTATAGGCGATGAGGCAGAGCTCCTTCCAAAGGCTCTCCTTGACCGCATTGTTGACGCCGCCGGGATAGCGCCGCGCCGCCCCTTCCCAAGTCAGGCGCTCCAGCGTCTGCTGCGCGGTTTCGCCATTGCCGATGGTTTCCTCGGGATAATTGTAGCGGAGCTGATCGAGCGAAAAGCCGATGCGGTCGATGAAAACCCGGGTCTGGGCCAGGGCATCGGGATATTCGGCAAAAAGCCGGGCCATTTCTTCCGCCGGCTTCAAGTGCCGCTCGGCATTGGCGCTGAGCCGGAAGCCGGCTTCCTCCAAGGTGACATGCTCGCGAATGCAGGTCACCACGTCGAAGAGAATGCGCCGGTCCGGCTCGTGATAATGGACATCATTGCTGGCGAGCATCCTGGCCTGGTGGCGTTTGGCCAGCGCGTCGATGCGGTTGAGGCGGGCCCGGTCCCGCCCGTCAAAGCGCGGCGTGCCGGCGACCCAGACACGGCCCGGCGCCTGCCGGCTCAGCCGATCCAGAATCTTTTCGCTCAATCCCCAATCGCTTTCGTCGGGCAGGAGAATGAAGAGCTGACCTTGGGAATAATCCTCGGGAGGCCCCTGCTCGGTTTCGGACCCCGGATCACCCGCGCCGAACAGATCCGCGAAGAACAATATCGGCTTGCCCTTCTCGCCGCGTCTATTGCCAAGGGTCAGCAGCTTGCACAGCCGCCCATAGGAAATCCGGTCGGTCGGATAAGCGACGATGTCGGGCGTGCCATCGGCAAAGCACAGTCGTACCCCGACCAGATAGCGGAAATCGGGAGCGATCGCCTGGTTGTCTCGCGCCGTCACATAGCCGCGCACCACCCCGGCAAAGCTGTTGCGGTCGCACAGGCCCAAGGCAGGGAGCCCCATATGCATGGCGGCGCTGACCAATTCCTCGGGATGCGAGCCGCTGCGCAGGAAGGAGAAATTGCTGGTGGTGACCAGCTCGGCATAGAAAGGCGCGGCCATGGGGGAAGGCGGCGGTGCCGTTTCCGGTCTTTTGAGTCCGACGATCCGGCTCATGGGAAAAATCCGTGCAGATACCAGCTCGGCAGGATTTCTCCGCCATAAAGGCCGAGGCGGAATAGCCAGAAACGGCGGCCTTCTTCGTCTTCCACCACGTAATAATCGCGCGTTCCGGCCTCGGGATCGAAAAGCGGCAGGTCGGCAATATAGGGTATTGGTTGGCTGGATTGCGGGTCCTTGTCCGGTTTCTCTTCCGGCACCAATGCCAGCCTTTGGCCGCTGCGCCACCATTCGGCGCCGATCCGTTCCGGCCCCGCCGCCTTGACCAGCCGGTAAACCTGCCGCCGCCAGACCATCGAGCCGGGCAGGCCATCGGGCACTTCGGCATTGACCATCACCGGTTCGGGCTGCGGCAAAAGCCGCAAGGGCCGCATGAGGGGCGGCGGCTCGACCGGATTTTCCGCCGCCATCGCCACGGCCGGCACCAATCTTGCAGCCCGTTCGGGAACATGGCTGGCGATTGACTGGCTGCGCAAAACCGCCTCACTGCCCAACCGGCTGCCCAGCCTGTCCAGCAGGCGATCGATATCCTCGAGCCCGCTGGGCGCCGCGAAAGCCCCTTTCTGCTCCGCATCGAGCCGATCGGTGGAACTGACCGCCAGCCGCACCATGTCGATGCCGAAGCCGGCATCGTATTCGCCTTGCAGCCGCTGGGCGCGATGGCGGAACAGCCCGGTAATATGGGCCGGGTCGCGGGTCAGCCGTGACGCATTGAGCGAAAGGGTCATGACCTTGTGGTCGACGCGATAGAGAAACAGATGAAAGCTCTGGGCGCCCAGCCCGTGCTGCTCGAGATGACAGGCCAGCTTGACGGCCAGGTCATGCGTGGCGGCCAGCACGTCGTCCAGCAGCGCTATCGGGTCGGCGAAGCGCCGTTCGACGGCATGCTCGACCATGGGCAGGCGCGGCGCCATCCTTTCCTCGATCAGCCCATAGGCCTGATCGAGCCGGGTGAGCAGGGACGCACCGAACCGCGCCTGCAGCGGCTTTCGCGGCCGATTGCGGAGCTGTCCGATATTGTCGAGGCCCATCTGCACCAGCGTGGCGACCTGCTTTTCGTCGAGCCGCAGGGCATGGACCGGGAGGACATCGAGCCCGCTTTCCAGCGCCGCAAGCGGCAGAACCTGGCTGCGGGCGAAATGGCTCACAGCCCAGGCGGCGCCGATCGTGGGCGCGATGGCGCCGGCCACGCTGTAATTCAATGCCCGGAGGCGCGTCAGCGCCAGACGCAGCATGGCGGCCTCGCCGCCGAAAAGATGGCTGACCCCGGTAATGTCGAGCATCAGGTCGCCATAGGGCGCGCTATCGGCCAGCACCGAAACCAGCGGGCTCAGATTGGAATGCCAGTCGGCAAAATCGGCAAAGCCGGCTTCCAGCAGGGGACGATCGAGTTCGAGAACGGTCAGAGATTGCACCAGAGCCCGCGCATCGGCCAGGTTCATGCCCTGCCGCAGTCCCAGCCGCATGCCCTCGGCATCGATGGCCGCCAGGCGCAGTCCGCCCTTGATCCGCTCGTACAGCGCCAGGGGCGCCTTGAGATTGGCATCACGCCGTTTGAGATAGTCGGTCGGCCAATGCGGCAGGAACAGCCCGAGAAAGCGCCTTTCCGGCGCCGAGCCGATCCGGCCCATGGGACCGAGCAGGGAGACTTGCAAAGCCATTTTCCGTCCATTCCAGCAACCATTTACCCTGACGCCTGACCGTCACCCCGCGCTCCAGCCGCAAATGCCAGCGCGCCGCGCCGGGGGCGACGGGATCGTGGCGCTGGCGGGCGCTGCGTCCGGGCGCGAGATGCCAGCGCAAATGCGCCGCGCTGGCCTCGCGCCCGGTGCCGTAGCGCAGCAAAAACAGCGAGGTGCCGGTTTCGGCCGCCCGCAGGCTGAGGCGCCGGCTGGCGGTGAAATCAAGCGGAGCCGGCATTGCCCCGATTTCGGCGACGATGCCCGCCACGGCGGCACAGCCCAGGGCCTCCTCGGCCGCCCAGAGCAATTCTCCCATATCGGCAGGGCGCACGATGATCACCTGCGCCGGATCGACCCCGAAATGGCTCAGGCCCGGCCCATAGGGCAGCCCGAAGAACCGCCCGTCTCCGGCCAGTTGCAGGAAGATCAGGGCCGGACGCCGGGCGGTGAGCAGCCCCTTTCCCTGGCCCAGCGCAAAGGCCAGGCTGGCCCCGCCATTGCGCACCGCATCGGTGAACACTTCCTGCACCAGCCCGCCCGAAAAAGCCGGAAAAGCCCCGTCAGCCGCGGGCGAATCCGCATGGCGCGGCTCCAGCAAAGCCGGCTTGCGCTCGATATCGGCAATGACATCCCGCAGCGCGGCAAGGCGCTGCTGGCGGCTCGGGGTCTGCATGGCGCGACCGTCTTAGTGAACAAAACGGGAACATTTAGACTCCGATTCTGCCGAGAGTCGAGTCCCTTTTGCAGCACCCGCTGTGACATGGGCGCATCAGCAGCGCTCAAGACCGCGTGAAAATCCGGCCAAGCCATTGAGCCGGCGCCACTTATGGCTAAGTCTCAAGCCGCCGGCCCGCGGCTATTCGAAACCCTATCCCGACGGAGCTCCCATGTTCGAGGCCCTGAACCGCCTGTTCGGCAAGCCGGAAGCGCCGGTCGACCTTTCCGACCCCAAACTGGCGGTCGCCGCCCTGCTGGTGCATCTGGCCGCCGTGGACGGGGTCATGCAGGAAGCGGAACGCGAGGCCATTCGCGTCGCGCTGATGGGCCATTATGATCTCGAAGAAGGCGCCGTGGACCGACTGATCCGCGACGCCGCCAAGCGCGATGCCGAAGCGGTGGATTTCTATAAATTCACCAAGGACTTGGCCCGACTCGACCTGGAGGATCGCATCGAGATCGTCCGCATGATGTGGGCCGTGGTCTTCGCCGACCGCAAGAACCATGAACTGGAAGACAACATGGTCTGGCGCGTCGCCGAACTGATCGGCGTGTCCGGCCGCGACCGCACCATTCTGCGCAATCAGGTCCGCGCCCAGACGAGCTTGGTCCGCCCCGAACAATGACGCCGACACCGATATGGTGAGCACATTGTTAACCTTGAGCCCTGCCGCCGCCATCATCCGCCCACATCGGCCCGCATTCGGCTTCTCTCCGGAAAAACCTAAGCGCCGCGGGCCATCCCTATCGGGTGCGGCGGATTTGCGGCTTGCCTTTGACAGTCTTTGTGGGCAGAACCTGCCTCCATTCCGTCCCCTCCCGGCGACCAAGGCTAGACCATGAATATCGACGCGATCCCCACCGGCAAGAATGTGCCCGACGACCTCAATGTCATCATCGAAGTGCCGTTGGGTGGCGAGCCGATCAAATATGAGATCGACAAGGATTCCGGCGCGCTGTTCGTCGACCGCTTCCTCTATACGCCCATGCGCTATCCGGGCAATTACGGCTTCGTGCCCCATACTTTGTGCGGCGACGGCGATCCGCTCGACGTCATCGTGATGAATTCCCGTCCGCTGGTGCCCGGCGCCGTGGTGCGCTCCCGCCCGGTCGGCGTGCTGTTCATGGAAGACGATGGCGGCCAGGACGAAAAAATCATCGCCGTGCCGATCTCCAAGCTGACCCGCATGTATGACAATATCGCCGATATCGCCGACCTGCCGGAAATTCAGCTCGAACGGGTGAAGCATTTCTTCACCCATTACAAGGATCTCGAACCCGGCAAATGGGCCCGCATCGACCATATCGGGGGTATCGATGCGGCCCGCGAGGTGATCCTCAAATCCATCGACATGGCCAAGAACGGCTGATTCCCGATCCAATTCCGGCCTGCGGCGTTGTAGGGAGAAGATCCTTGCACTGCCGGAGGCCTTTTTCATGCAGCCACTCGCCCCCCTGGCTCTTGCCGCCCTGCTCGCCACACCGGTCCTTGGCCAGGAGGCGGCCATGCCGTCCGATGCCGAGATCGCCCAGATTTTGAGCGACCGCATCGGCCGCGACCGGGCCAATGTGGGCATTGCCGTCGCCGTCATCGAGAACGGGGAAACCCGCTTCGTCTCCCATGGCACGCTCATCGCCGACAGCGCCGTGCCGGTGGACGAGCACACGCTGTTCGAAACCGGCTCGCTCACCAAGGTCTTCACCAATCTGCTGCTGGCCCAATTGGTCGATGCCGGCCGCATCGATCTCGATGCGCCCATCGCCGATTATCTGCCCCCGGGCACCATCCTGCCGCAAGAGGGCGACAGGGCCATCACCGCCTTCGATCTGGCCACCCATAGCGCCGGTCTCTCCGGCCTGCCCGATGACCTGGCGGCCAATGGCCTCGAAAATCCCTATTCCGGCTATGGCGCCGAGGGCCTCCTGGCCTGGCTGGCTGATTACGACCTGCCCCGGCCGATCGGGGAGAGCTTCGAATATTCCAATGCCGGCACGGCCTTGCTGGCGCTGGCCATCGAACATGTCGGCAATGCCGATTATGCCCAATTGCTGGAGACGCAAATTCTCGCCCCGCTCGACATGCGGGAATCCATGCTGGCGCTGACCGGCGCGGCACAGCCAGCCATGGCCAGCGGTCATAATGCCGCCGGCGAAATCGTGCCGCATTGGGATTTCGACGTCTTCGCCCCGACCGGCGGCCTGTTGAGCACCAGCGCCGACATGGCCAAGTTCATCGCCGCCGCCAGCGGCGCGGTGGAGACGCCCCTGACCCCCGCCTTCCAGACCATGCTGGCGCGCACCCGGCCGGCCGGCGGCGATGCCATCGGGCTGGGCTGGTTCATCACCGATAGCGGCCAGGCCGACATCGTCTGGCACAATGGCATTACCGCCGGTTTCCGCAGCTTTGCCGGCTTCGAGCGCCAGAGCGGCAATGGCGTCGTGGTGCTGTCCAACATGGTGACCGAGGCCGGCATCGAGGATATCGGCCTGCACCTGCTCGATCCGGCCCTGCCGCTGCGCCAGCAGCCCCAATTGCGCAGCGCCGTGGATATCGATCCGGCGATCCTGCCGATCTATGCCGGCGATTATCTGCTGGCTCCGGGGGTGGTCCTCTCCATCAGCAATGAGGATGACCGGCTGTTCGCGCAATTGACCGGACAGCAGCGTTTCGAGATTTTCCCGGAAAGCGAAACGGATTTCTTCTATCGCGTGGTGGACGCCCAGATCAGCTTCGAGGTGGAAGCGGGCAAGGCCAAGGCGCTGACCCTGCACCAGAACGGGCAGGACATGCCGGCACTGCGGCTGGAATAGGTCGGGTCATCGGGGCTCCCGACCTCGTGGTTCGACAAGTTCACCATGAGGTCTGCGATGGCTCGGGATAAGGTCTTGATAGAGTCCGGAATGCCTAGCGAGCGCGATTCCCCTTGAGCCTCCGCCCTCTCATCGACCTCATGGTGAGCTTGTCCCCTCCCCCCTGAGTGGGAATGGGTGCTTGCTGCGGCGACAGGATCGGTGGCTCCTGCGCCTCCCTCCCCCTTGAGGGGAGGGAATGAGGGTGGGGGTGTCGGAGCCAGGGACGAGGCTGCCGGATGTGTAGGAACCGCAGCACCCCCTCCCCTTCCCTCCCCTCAAGGGGGAGGGGGCTAAGGGTCTCACGTCCCGAGAAGCCGAAGCACTCTAAAAATAAAGGCCCGGAGCTTCCCCCGGGCCTGCTTCATGCCGATCCGGATCGGGTCCGGCCTACATGCCCCACTTCGCCAGCACCGCCAGCAGCAGCAGCGCCACGATATTGGTGATCTTGATCATCGGATTGACGGCGGGGCCCGCCGTGTCCTTGTAGGGGTCGCCGACCGTGTCGCCGGTGACCGAGGCCTTGTGGGCTTCCGATCCCTTTTGATGGGTGACGCCCTGGCTGTCGGTAAACCCGTCCTCGAAGCTCTTCTTGGCATTGTCCCAGGCCCCGCCGCCCGCCGTCATCGAGATGGCGACGAACAAGCCGGTGACGATGACGCCCATCAGCATGGCGCCCAGGGAGGAGAAGGCATTGGCCTGGCCGGCGATCCACAGGATGACGATATAGACCAGGATGGGGCTGAGCACCGGCAGCAGGGAAGGCACGATCATTTCCTTGATCGCCGCCTTGGTCAGCATATCCACCGCCCGCGCATAATCGGGCTTCGACGTGCCGGCCATGATACCCGGATCGGCCTTGAACTGGCGGCGCACTTCCACCACCACCGATTGCGCGGCGCGGCCCACGGCAGTCATCGACATGCCGCCGAACAGGAAGGGCAGGAGGCCGCCGAACAACAGGCCGACCACGACATAGGGATTGGTGAGGTCGAAACTGACCGTGAGGTCGGTGAAATAGTGCTTCAGGTCCTCGGTATAGGCCGCGAACAGCACCAGCGCTCCAAGGCCCGCCGAGCCGATGGCATAGCCCTTGGTGACCGCCTTGGTCGTATTGCCCACCGCGTCGAGCGCGTCGGTATTGCGGCGCACTTCCTGGTCGAGACCGGCCATTTCGGCGATGCCGCCGGCATTGTCGGTGACCGGGCCGAAAGCGTCGAGCGCCACGATCATGCCGGCCAGGGCCAGCATGGTAGCCACGGCCACGGCGATGCCGAACAGGCCGGCCAGCGAATAGGTGACGATGATGCCGGCAATGATGGTCAGCGCCGGCAGCGCCGTCGATTCCAGCGACACGGCGAGACCCTGGATGACATTGGTGCCATGGCCGGTGACCGAGGCTTCGGCGATGGAATTGACCGGGCGGCGGCCGGTGCCGGTATAATATTCGGTGATGACGATGATCAGCCCGGTAATGACCAGGCCGGTGGCGCCGCACCAGAACAGATGCCAGGGGGTAAAGGACTTGTCGGCGGTGTCGATGACGGCATTCATGTCGCCGAACATCAGCCACAGCACCGGCACCAGCGCCAGCAGCGACAGCACCCCGGAGGCGATGACGCCCTTATAGAGCGCCCCCATGATATTGTTGTCGGCGCCCAGCTTGACGAAATAGGTGCCGATGATCGAGGTGACGACGCAGGCGCCGCCAATGGCCAGGGGCAGCACCATGCCGATGAGCTTGAATGGCTCGGGCAGGATGATGGCGGCCAGCACCATGGTGGCGACGATGGTGACCACATAGGTCTCGAACAGGTCCGCCGCCATGCCGGCGCAATCGCCGACATTGTCGCCGACATTGTCGGCGATGGTGGCCGGATTGCGCGGATCGTCCTCGGGAATGCCGGCCTCGACCTTGCCTACCATGTCGCCGCCCACATCGGCGCCCTTGGTGAAGATGCCGCCGCCCAGCCGCGCGAAGATGGAAATCAGCGAGGCGCCGAAACCCAACGCCACCAGCGAATCGATGATTGTGCGACTGGTGGGCGCGAAGCCCATGCCGGTCAGCACGATGAAATAGAGCGTCACCCCGAGCAGGCCCAGGCCCGCCACCAGCATGCCGGTGACCGCGCCGGACTTGAAGGCCAGGTCCAGCCCCTTGGCCAGCGAACCCACGGCCGCCTGGGCGACCCGCACATTGGCGCGCACCGAGACATTCATGCCGATAAAGCCGGCGGCGCCCGACAGCACCGCCCCGATCAGGAAGCCGATGGCGGCATAGATGCCCAGCAGCAGCCAGGCGAGGATCAGGATGACGATCCCGACAATGCCGATGGTGATATATTGGCGTTTGAGATAGGCCGATGCGCCCTCGCGCACCGCCGCCGAAATCTCCTGCATGCGCGCCGACCCCGCATCGGCCTTGAGCAGGCCCTGAGTGGTCACCACGCCATAAACGATAGACAGACCGCCACAGGCGACGATCAGCCAAAGTGCCAGATCCATAGGATTAGTCCCTTGAAACATTCTCCTCCGAGGGACCCACGCCGTCGCGCCCGGATCTTGCGCCCGGTCCGCCACAAGCCCTCCGACGGGCCCCTCCCGAGGGGGAGCTTACCGGGATTAATGGCGTAGGCAATCTCTATTGCGATGAATTGTCGCGGCTTTTGCGCAATTGCCCGGCGTGAGGCGCTGCCAGAAAATGCGCCCGTTCGGCCAGCGCCGTCGCCTCGCCCAGGACCGCCAGCACCTTCATCCGGCCGGTTTCTCCGCTCACCAGGGAAATCGTCGATCTGGGCACGTCCAGCGCCTTGGCCAGCAGCGCGATCACCGCCGCATTGGCCTTGCCCTTGTCGGGCACGGCGCTGACCCGGACCCGCAGCACCCAATTGCCGTCATCGCGCCGCTCGGCGCCCATTATGGCGTCGCGCCCGGCATTGGGCGTGACGCGCAGATAAAGCAGCAGCCCGGTTTCGCTGGCGCGGCACCAGGCCGGCAGGGACGCGTCGCCCGGCAAGGCCTAGATACCGGCCCGCATCACCGCCGGATAGATGTAATAGCCGATGATCGACTGGATGAAGAAAATGATGAGGAAGGCGATCAGCGGCGACAGGTCGAGGCCGGAAAAATTCGGCATGAAGCGGCGGATCGGGTTCAGCACCGGCTCGGTCAACTGGTTCAGCACCCGCCAGATCGTGGCGACGAATTGATTGCGCGTATTGATGACATTGAACGAGATCAGCCAGCTCATGATGATCATGATGAGCAGCACCCACCAATAGAGCTGCAGGAGGATGAGGATGATGTCGAGCACGGCGCGCATGGGCGTCTCCGGATGAAAGGTCGGCGAATTATCTAGTCACTAGCGGCGGAGGCGGCAAGGCCGAAGGCCCGCGCCGCGGCGCGGGTTTCCCGAAAGCATCGGGGTCCTGCACCGGATTACGCGATGCAGGACCCCAAATGACTGACTTGTCCGGTACGCAGCACACTTCATCCGGACAGCCCTCCCAATGCAGGAAGCGTGCCAGACCCGAACGCCCCGCAAACCCGGGCCCAGAGATTAAGGCATTGTGAATATTCGTATTTCTCAGCCGGTCCTGCGAGGCAGAATGCGAAAGGAATTGCATTTTGCGAGGGGTCGGAGAACCGGGGCACCAAAGCCTATTGGCTGGTGCGGGCCGGTTTCCAGGTGACGACGCGGAAGAGGTAGATCAGCACCACCAGCGCCAGCACCACATAGCTCAGCGGATCCAGCACCACTTCGATGACGTGGTAATGCTCATGCAGGATATAGCCGGCTGAGGTGAGGAAGATATTCCAGATCAGCGCCCCGCTGGTCGAGGCCGCGAGGAATATCGGCAGCGGCATGCGCGACAGCCCGGCCGGGATGGAAATCAGCGTGCGGATCAGCGGCACCAGCCGCCCGAACAACACGATGACCGGGCCATAGCGCTTGAACCAGGAGACGGCGATATCGATCTCGTCGGCATTCATCGCCATGAAGCGGCCGAAGCGGTCGGCGAGGAAGCGGACCCGGGCCAGGCCGAAAATCCGCCCGGCAAAATACCAGGGCAGCATGCCGGTGACCGCCCCGATCGTGGCGGCGGCCAGGACCCCGAAGAAATTGAGATCGCCATTGGCGGCGGCGAAGCCGGCAAAGGGGATGATGAGCTCGGACGGAATCGGGGGAAACAGGCTCTCGGCCAGCATGACGAGGAAAATCCCGACATAGCCCAATTCGGTTATGGTCTGGATGATCCAGTCGGTCATGCTGCGCTCCGCTCTTTCGTTTCATCGTCATTGCCCGGCTGACCCGGGCAATGACGATGTGAAACTAGCGAGTGAGGACTAACGCGCCGTTAGCTCAAGCCGACTTGGCTGCCCGGCTCTGCTTCTTGCGCTCATTGGGGTCGAGCCAGATTTTGCGCAGGCGGATCGATTTGGGCGTTACCTCGACATATTCGTCGTCGGCGATATAGCCCAGGCTCTGCTCCAGCGTCAGCTTTTTGGGCGTGGTCAGGCGCACCGCCTCGTCCTTGGACGTGGTGCGGATATTGGTGAGCTGCTTGCCCTTGAGCGCGTTGACCTCGAGATCGTTCTCGCGGCTATGCTCGCCGATGATCATGCCCTCATAGATGTCGACGCCG
This sequence comes from Devosia sp. YIM 151766, assembly GCF_030285925.1. Lineage (NCBI taxonomy): Bacteria > Pseudomonadati > Pseudomonadota > Alphaproteobacteria > Hyphomicrobiales > Devosiaceae > Devosia > Devosia sp. YIM 151766. The sequence goes on from NZ_CP127251.1 coordinate 3,097,619, forward strand.
GCATCAATCATGATCGGGCCGCGCTCTTCCAGGTTCCACAGGGCATAGGCGACCGATTGACCGGTGGCATTGGAGATCAGCACCCCGGTGCGGCGGCTGGGCAGATCGCCCTTGAACGGCACGAAGGAATGGAACAGCCGGTTGAAGATGGCGGTGCCGCGCGTATCGCTCAACAGCTCGGACTGATAGCCGATCAGCGAGCGGGTGGGGACCAGCAGGCTGATGCGGGTGCGGCCGAGACCGGAAGGGCGCATATCGGTCAATTCGCCCTTGCGCTCGGTGAGCTTCTGCACCACGGCGCCGGTATGCTCGTCGTCGACGTCGATAATGACTTCCTCGACCGGCTCCAGCTTGACGCCATCCTCTTCCTTGAACAGCACTTTGGGGCGGCCGATGGTCAGCTCGAACCCCTCGCGGCGCATGTTCTCGATGAGCACGGCGAGCTGCAATTCGCCGCGGCCGGCCACGTCGAAACTGTCATTGTCCTCGCCCGGCGTCACCCGGATGGCGACATTGCCCTCGGCCTCGCGCATCAGCCGCTCGCGGATGACGCGGGACTGCACCTTGTCGCCTTCGCGGCCGGCCAGCGGGCCGTCATTGATGCGGAAGGTGACGCTGAGGGTCGGGGGATCGATCGGCTTGGCGGCGAGCGGGCTGGTCACCTGCGGCACGGCGATGGTATCGGCCACCGTGGCGGTTTCGAGCCCGGCAATGGAGACGATATCGCCGGCTTCGCCCCGATCGATCGGGGTGCGCTCCAGGCCACGAAAGGCCAGGACCTTGGAGACCCGGCCCTTTTCGATGATCTTGCCATCATGATGAATGGCATGAATGGCATCGCCCGGCTTGACTGAGCCGGAATGGATGCGGCCGGTCAGCACGCGACCGAGGAATGGATTGCGCTCGATGGCCGTGACCAGCATCTGGAACGGGCCGGCCTCGACCTGGGGCTCGGGCACATGCTCCAGCACCTTGTCGAGCAGCGGCTCCAGGCTCTCGCGGGCGCCATCGGGCTCATTCATCATCCAGCCCTGCTTGGCGGCGCCATAAAGCACCGGGAAATCGAGCTGTTCGGGCGTGGCGTCCAGCGCGATGAACAGGTCGAACACCTCTTCGAGCACGTCCATATGGCGCTCGTCGGACTTATCGATCTTGTTGATGGCCACGATGGGGCGCAGGCCGCGCGCCAGGGCCTTGCCGAGCACGAATTTGGTCTGCGGCATCGGGCCTTCGGCGGCGTCGACCAGCAGCACCACGCCATCGACCATGGACAGGATGCGCTCCACCTCGCCACCGAAATCGGCGTGGCCGGGCGTGTCGACGATATTGATGCGATTGTCGCGCCAGAGCAGCGAGGTCACCTTGGCGAGGATGGTGATGCCACGCTCGCGTTCGATATCGTTGCTGTCCATGGCGCGTTCCTCGACACGCTCATTGTCGCGGAATGAACCGGCCTGCTTGAGCAGAACGTCGATCAGCGTGGTCTTGCCGTGGTCGACGTGGGCGATAATGGCGATATTGCGCAGAGACATATGGAGCTTAAGCCTTAGCTGGCACGATCCGTAAAACCGCCCCACGGGAGTGCTCTCGGGTGGGCTGGCAAGGACAAACCATGCGGTATGAATATGCCTGGGCCGAAATCCGGGGGCCCGGCAGGGTCGGGCGCTGCATATAACATGGGGCCCGATTTCACAAGGTTTCAATATGCAAGGGGGGTCTGCGTCAGGATGGCCACCCTCGGATCGTCACCCCCGCGCGCGACGCGCTTGTGACAGCGGGGTTGAGCCAGCCGGCCTATCCCGGCTTCACGACGCCCTTTGCCGGGTCTGGGCCTTGGCCGCTTCCGAATGCAGCAGATTGGCCAGGGTGGCCGGTTGCAGCGGCGGCGAGAACAGGAAGCCCTGCACTTCGGACACGCCATGCTCGCGCACCATGGCCAATTGTTCCTCGGTTTCGACGCCTTCGGCGGTGGTCAGCATGCCCAGCGACTGGCCCAGCCCGATCACCGCCTTGATGATGGCCTGGCTGTCATTGCGGGTGGTGAGGTCGCGCATGAAGGAGCGGTCGATCTTGATCTTGTCGAAGGGGAAACTGCGCAGATAGGAGAGCGAGGAATAGCCGGTGCCGAAATCGTCCATGCAGATGCGTACGCCCATGCCGCGCAATTCATGCAGGGCGGCGATGGTCGCCTCATTGTCGGTGAGCAGCAGGCTTTCGGTGATTTCCAGCTCCAGCCGCGTCGGTTCGAGCCCGGCTTCGGTCAAGGCGGCCTTGACCTGGGCCACCAGACCCTTGTGGCGGAATTGCACCGGGGACAGATTGACGGCGACGCGCACATCGCCCGGCCAGCCGGCGGCCGCCAGGCAGGCCTGGTGCAGCACCCATTCCCCGATCGGCACGATGAGCCCGGTATCCTCGGCCACCGGCACGAATTCGGCCGGTGAAATGGTGCGGTCGTCGTGATCCCAGCGCAGCAGGGCCTCGACGCAGGTGACGCGGTTTTCGGCCAGATCCAGCAGCGGCTGGAACATCAGGCGCAATTCCGAGCGTGTCATGGCCAGGCGCAGGCCCGCCTCGATCGAGCGGCGCTGCTGCAATTCCGCGTCCATGCCGGTTTCGAAGAAATGATAGGTCGAGCGCCCTTCGGACTTGGCCTTGTAGAGCGCCAGATCGGCATTCTTGACCAATTGGTCGGTGGAGGTGCCGTCGCCCGGGCCCACGGCAATGCCGACCGAGGCGCCGATCTCGATGCGCTGGCCGCCGATATTCATCGGCGCGCGCATGGCCTTGACGATGCGGTCGGCGACCCGGGCCGCCATGTCGACCCCGTCGATGGGACGCAGCAGCAGCGCGAATTCGTCGCCGCCCAGCCGCGCCAGCAGGTCGGTTTCGCGCGTCGTGCCCCAGAGGCGCACCGCCGCCTGCTTGATCACCTCGTCGCCCACCGCATGGCCCAGCGTGTCGTTGACCGCCTTGAAATGGTCGAGGTCGATATAGAGCACGGCGGCCCGTTCGCCGCGCTTGAGCGCCGCCTCGGTCCGGGCCATCTGTTCGAGGAATTCGATGCGGTTGGGCAGATCGGTCAGCGCGTCGTGGCGGGCCAGGTGCTGGATGCGGGCCTCGGCCTGGCGCTGCTCGGTAATGTCCTCATGGGTCGACACCCAGCCGCCATCCTTCATCGGATGGTGCTGCATCAGGATGGTGCGGTTGCTGAGCTCGTGGATATTCTTGCCATATTCGCGCTTGGCGATGACCTCGCGGCGCCAGGCGATATATTCGTCCCTGCTGCCATTGGAGCTCATGCCGCTGTCGAACAGGTGGCCGAGGATATCCTCGAGCTGGGTTCCGGGCCGCAGCAGCGTCACCGGCAGGTTGTAGATGCGGGCATAGGGCTCGTTGCAGATGACCAGCCGCCCGCGCGCATCCATCATGCACAGGCCGATGGAGATATTGTTCACCGCCGCGTCGAGGCGGATATTCTGCCGCTCCAGCTCCAGCTTGCGCTTCTGCTGGCTTTCGGCGCGGGCGATCTCGTCGGTGATGTCCTCATGGGTCACCACCCATCCGAGCTTGTCCGAATAGATATGGGCGGTTTCGATGATGCGGCCGCCAGCGACCACTTCCTGGCTCTTGGCGCGGGCGCCATGGCGATTGGCCAGCAGATCGCTGGTATAATGCTCGTAAAAAGCCTCCGGGGCCTGGCCGGCATGATTGCCCAGCCGGGCCGAGAGATGGATAACGTCCTCCAGCGTCATGCCGCGATGGATGGCGTCCTTGGAAAAGCCATAAAAATCCCGGTAATGCTTGTTCCACAGCAGCAGCCGGAATTGCGGCGACCAGACGCAGAATCCATAGGGAATACTTTCCAGCGCCGCATCCAAGAGCAGCGCCTCGGCGACCTCCCCGACCTTGCCGGCATCCTCCGACCGCATCGAACCCCCAGTTCTCAAATATTATCCGACGCAGGCGCGAAGGCTAATGAGCCCGGCTTAACGGCGCCTTAAGCCGGGCTTACGCAATCGATTGGCGCGCTGCCGAGGAACCGGGCGAGACGGGCCGCCGCCGCTGCCGGCGTCAGCGAACCCATATCGAGCCGCAAGTCGTATTCCTGGCCTGCATGCACCGCCTCCTGCCAGCGGGCGACGGGCGCCGGAATGCCGGGGCCGCTGGCATAGAAGCCACCCCCGGGATCGGCATTGCGGCGGGCCATGATGATGTCGAGGGCGCAATCCACCCCCACCATGACCAGCGGCAAGCCGGCCAGCGACTGCCGGAGAATGCTCATCGGGTCGAGCGGGGCGGCATAATCGCGGTGCAGGCCCAGATCGGCGACGACATCGAAGCCCTGCCGCGCAAAGCCGGCCAGGGCGGCAAAATAGGCGGCATAGAGCGCCGCTACCTGCGGTTCGAGATCGGGTCGCTCGCCGCCGGGGCGCAGACCGATGCCGGGCAGGAGCACTGGCGGCAGCGTGGCATTGAAGGCGTCGACGCCCCAATTGATCCACCGGCCCGGAATTTCGGCCTGCACGGCATGGGCCAGCATCGACTTGCCGGCGCGGGGCGGGCCATTGAGGATGAGTATGCGGCCGTGCATGGACGTGCTCCACATTACCGGTGCCGGATGCGCAGTTTTCCCACAGAGCTCATCCTGAGCCTGTCGACGGACGAGGTCGCGCCCGAAGGAGCTTCAGCGCTTGCGACCCCATGGTTCGGCAGGCCCACCATGAGGTCTATGAGAATTTCTCAAGCTATGGCTGCCCTCAGGTCGGCCCATCGCCGAACTCAGCCGCGCGCCTTGGCGTTGCGGGCGGCCCAGGTCTTGAGGCGCAGGCCGTTGAGGCGGATAAAGCCCTCGGCATCCTTGTGGTCATAGGCCACGGCGCCTTCCTCGAAGGTGACGAGGTCTTCCGAATAAAGGCTATAGGGCGAGGTGCGGGCCACCACATTGGCGCTGCCCTTATAGAGCTTGACCGTGACCTCGCCGGCGACGAATTCCTGGCTCTTGTCGATCAGCGCCTGCAGCATTTCGCGCTCCGGCGAATACCAGAAGCCGTTATAGATCAGCTCGGCATATTTGGGCATGATCTCGTCCTTGAGATGCGCCGCGCCGCGATCGAGCGTGATCGATTCGATGCCGCGATGCGCATGCCACAAAACGGTGCCGCCAGGCGTCTCGTAAATGCCGCGCGATTTCATGCCGACAAAGCGGTTCTCCACCAGGTCGAGCCGGCCGACGCCATGCTTGCCGCCCAGTTCGTTGAGCTTTTCCAGCAGCGAAGCGGGCGAGAGCCTGATGCCATCGACCGAGACGGCATCGCCCTTCTCGAAGCCGATCTTGACATATTCGGGCTGGTCCGGCGCCTGTTCCGGGGCGGTGGTGCGCTGATAGACATATTCGGGCGCCTCGACGCCGGGATCTTCCAGCACCCGCCCTTCCGAGGAGGTATGCAGCAGATTGGCATCGACCGAGAACGGGGCTTCGCCGCGCTTGTCCTTGGCGATGGGAATCTGGTTGGCCTCGGCATATTCGAGCAGCCTGGTGCGGCTGCGCAGGTCCCATTCGCGCCAGGGCGCGATGACCTTGATGGACGGATCGAGCGCATTGGCGGTCAATTCGAAGCGCACCTGGTCATTGCCCTTGCCGGTGGCGCCATGGGAAATGGCGTCCGCCCCGGTCTCATGGGCGATCTCCACCAGGCGCTTGGCGATCAGCGGCCGGGCAATGGAGGTGCCGAGCAGGTAAAGACCCTCATACATGGCATTGGCGCGGAACATCGGAAAGACGAAATCGCGCACGAATTCCTCGCGCAGGTCCTCGATATAGATGTCCTTGATGCCGAAGATCTCGGCCTTCTGGCGCGCCGGCTCCAGCTCTTCGCCCTGGCCCAGATCGGCGGTGAAGGTCACCACCTCGCAGGAATAGGTTTCCTTCAGCCATTTGAGGATGATGGAGGTGTCCAGCCCGCCCGAATAGGCCAGCACGACTTTCTTGATGTCATTCGCCATGATCTTGTCTCGATATTTTTGGCCCTGGGGCCGAATTCGGGCGCACCCTAGTCAGGAGCGGGCTTTGGTGCAATTGTCCGCCCCAAGATTCTTGAGCGCCCAGCGATGCCCGCCTTCATTCCCGACCTGCCCGTCATCCTCGCCTTTGCCCTGACCACCATCGTGCTGGCCATCACCCCCGGCCCGGACATGGCGCTGCAGATGTCGCGCGCCATCAATTATGGCCGTGAGCACGGGCTGGCCACGGCGGCCGGGGCGATGACCGGCATTCTGGTGCATACCTGCCTGGTGGCGCTGGGCATTTCGGTGCTGATCGTCGCGGCGCCGACGGCCTTTTTCGTGCTCAAGATCGCCGGCGCGCTCTATCTGCTCTATCTGGCCTGGCAGGCGATCACCCAGGGCGGCGGTCTGCGCCTCGCCCAGAAGGCGGCAAAGACCCCGAATGTGGCGCAGAGCTATCTCACCGGAATAGGCATTAACCTGCTCAATCCCAAAGTCGTCCTGTTCTTCATGACCTTCCTGCCGCAATTCGTCGACAGCCACGATCCGGCGGCAGGGCAGAAGCTGTTATTCCTCGGCGCCGAATTCATCCTGGTGTCGATTCCGCTGGCGGTGCTGACGGTGTTTGCCGCCGAATGGTTGGCCGGGACGCTGGTGCGCAGCACCTGGGTGCAGCGGGCGCTGAACTGGAGCTTTGCCGCCGTGTTCACCGCCTTCGCGGCGACCATCCTATTCGCCGAAGGCCGCAAGTAAGGTGAATTACCGCCACGCCTTTCATGCCGGCAATTTCGCCGATGTGGTCAAGCACATCGTCCTGACCCGCATCCTCGCCTATCTCAGCCGCAAGCCGGCGGCGTTCCGCGTCATCGATACCCATGCCGGCATCGGGCTCTACGACCTGTTCGGCGACAAGGCCGAACGGACCGGGGAATGGCTGGACGGGATCGGACGGCTGATCGAAAACGGCGTGGCCGAACCGGCTGCCTCCTTGCTGGCGCCCTATATCGAGGCGGTCAGGGCCCGCAATCCTGATGGCGTGCTGCGCTTCTATCCCGGCTCGCCCTTCATCGCCCGCCACCTGCTGCGGCCGCAGGACCGGCTGATGGCGCTCGAGCTGCATCCCGAGGACGCCGCGGCGCTGCGGGAAAATTTCGCCGGCGACATCCAGGCCCGGGTGACCCATCTCGACGGCTGGGCGGCATTCGGCACCCATCTGCCCCCCAAGGAAAAACGCGGCCTGGTGCTGGTCGACCCGCCCTTCGAGGAAAAGGGCGAATTTGCCCGCATGGTCCACAGCCTCGAACGGGCGCAGCGCCGCTGGCCCGGCGGCATCTATGCCTATTGGTATCCGATCAAGGAGCCGGCAGCGGTCGAGGCTTATGTGAAGGCGCTCAAGGCGACGGGAATTCCAAAAATCCTGCGGCTGGAACTGACCATCAGGCCGCCCTCCATCCCGCCGAGACTGCACGGCACCGGCATGATCGTGGTCAATCCGCCCTATGTGCTGGGAGAGGAAATGCGGACGGTGCTGCCGGTTCTGGCGGAGCTGCTGGGCGAGGAGCGCGGAGGCTGGCTGGTCGATTGGGTCGCGGGGGAATAGAGCTTCTGATAGACCCCATGGTGAGCTGCTGAGCTTGTCGAAGTACGAACCACGAGGTCGCGGGCCATCGTATATCGACCTCGTCCTTCGACGGGCTCAGGATGAGGTCTATTGAAGCTTTCGCGTTCTCGTCAGACCCCGGCCAACGCTTCGCGGTCCTTCTTGCTCAGCCGTTCGCTTTCGCTCTTCAATTGGCCGCAGGCGGCGAAGATGTCGCGGCCGCGCGGGGTACGGACGGGCGAGGCATATCCGGCCTTGTTGACGATATCGGCGAAGCGCTCGATGCGGCTCGAGGGCGAGGTGCCGTAATTGCTGCCCGGCCAGGGATTGAACGGGATGAGGTTGATCTTGGCCGGGATGCCGGCCAGCAGCCGCACCAATTCGCGGGCTTCCGCATCGCTGTCATTGATGCCGTCGAGCATCACATATTCAAAGGTGATGCGGCGGGCATTGGATAGGCCCGGATAATTGCGGCAGGCGTCGAGCAGGTCCTTGAGCGGCCATTTCTTGTTGATCGGCACCAGCACATCGCGCAGATCGTCACGCACCGCATGCAGGGAAATGGCCAGCATGACCTCGATCTCGCGGCCGGTCGGCTCGATATAGGGCACGACGCCCGAGGTCGACAGCGTGATGCGGCGCTTGGAAATGCTCATGCCGTCGCCGGCCGACGCGATGAGCAGAGCCTGTTTGACATTGTCGTAATTGTAGAGCGGCTCGCCCATGCCCATCATCACGATATTGGTGATGGCGCGAGTCTCGCCGCCCGGCACCAGGCCGCCATCGTCGGGGCGCGCGCCGCCGGGAAAATCGCCCAGGCGCTCGCGGGCCATCAGGATCTGGCCGAGGATTTCGCCGGCGGTGAGATTGCGCACCAGCTTCTGCGTGCCGGTATGGCAGAACGAGCAGGTCAGCGTGCAGCCCACCTGCGAGGAGACACAAAGCGTCCCGCGATCGCTTTCCGGAATATAGACGGTTTCCACCTCGACCGGCGGCAGGTTCGGATTGGCCGGGTCGCGGAAGCGGAACAGCCATTTGCGGGTGCCGTCGACCGAAACCTGCTCGGTGACGATTTCAGGGCGGTCGAGATTGAACGTATCGCTCAGCTTCTGGCGCACCGGCTTGGCCACATTGGTCATGCGCTCGAAATCGGTGACGCCATTGACATAGAGCCAGTTCCACAATTGGCTGGCGCGCATCCGGCCTTCCTTTTCCGCCACTATTTCATGGGCGGTGAGCGCTTCGGCCAGGCCAGCCTTGGATAGGCCGATCAGCGATGGCCGGCCCGCGGCCACGGGACGGACGGCACTCGAATGGTCAAGGTTCAGCGCAATGCTCATGGCAGGCACGGGGGCTCGGAAATGCGGGAAAGTCCGCGGCCAATATCACAGGGCGTGCCAAAGCGCAAAGTCACGCTGGCGGGAGGCGGCCTGACCTATTCGCCAGGCGCCGCATGGTTCGGCTTTTTCGTCCGGCTGAGGGTCAACGCCAAGACCGCGATTGCCGCAGCGCCAACAAACACGATTCCATAGCTGAGCAGAAATCCGAAATCCGTCATTCTTCCAACTCTTTCAGAGCCAGTCTCGCCAGTAAATGTGGGCCGCACTGGCCAGAATACAACCGAGCACCAGGAGGGGGATCAGGGGCGATGCGGGGCCGGACACGGCGCTGGCGACCAACGGCGCGAACCCGCCAATGCCAAAAAAGCCATAGACAGGCCGTTCATATAGCTCGCCGTCAATTTCCGCTGTTCATTGCGGACGAGCTTGCTCATGCCTCAGCATTCGGCGCCGCTGGCCTGTTGCGCGGCCGTGGCGCCGGACAGCGAATAGGACTGGGTGATCTGGCTGCCATCGGACGCGGTGCCGGTGACCGTCAGCGTCACGCCGGCGCGGATGGCGGCGGCGAGATTGGCGGCCTGGGCGCTGTCATCGAGCCAGGCGGCGTCGCCCTGGGTGAACAGCGCGAAATTCTGCCCGTCGACGCCGACACTGGCCATGGACCCGGTCTGGAACGTATAGCCGGCCACCACATTGAACTCGTTCAGCACGTCCTCGCCGGGACGATTGGTGACATAGACATAGGCGTCGCCATAGCCGTCCGGAATCGGCTCGGTGCTTTTAGGCTTGGTCATGGCAAAACAGATCGTGCCGGTGCCGTCATCGGCCGCATAACTCGACCAGTCGCGAAAATCTCCCAGCACCCGCGCCGATTGCGCCTGCGCGGGCAGGATGGCGGTGGCGGCGAGGACAAGAGCGAGGGCGGCGGCTAGGGGTCGGATCATCAATAATCGGCTCTTGGAGAAAGCGACAGGCGACGGGCCAAGCGGTCCGGCGCCCAGTTACGGCCTTTCGGCCGCGAGGGGCAAGTGCTTACTGGCAGGCGGCGTCGATGGCGTTCATCGCCGCCGTGGCGCCGGACAGCGAATAGGTGTCCACCGTATCGGTGCCGCGCTGGCTGGTGCCGCGCACCACCATCTGATTGCCGGCCTTGAAGGCGGCAACGAAGCCGGCCTCGTCGCCGGACGAGGCGAGCCAGGCGGTCGAGCCGCGCGCCGCCATCACATAGCTCCTGCCGTCCACGGCGACGGAAGCCTTGGCGTCGGTGGTGTTATAAGGATAGCCGATCTGCGTCTGCGCCTCGTTCTTGGACCCCATGCCCTTGCGGTGCACAATGAGGAACTTGATCGGGTCGCGGTTGACGCCCGCCGGCTCGCTCCGTTGCGGCTCGCCGATAATGAAGCAGAGCTGCCCGCTTTGATCGCTGGCCGTATAGGCCGACCAGGCGTTGAAAGTGCCCAATTCAGTCGCCTGCTGCGCCTGTGCCGCTGGCGCCAGAGCCATGATCGCGGCCGCAGCCAGCCCGATTGCGAGGGCACCGGGTTTCGTCGTCATCGCCAATTCTTCCTCTTGTCTTACTGCAATTCGGGAACGTCCTGCCCGCCCAAAATGGCCCGAACATGGTTACCAAGGTGTCAAATCCGCCTGCATTTGACGCGTATTCGTTTCAAATGAAAGCCAAAGGCGGCGGCAATTTGACGGGTCGGCCCTCCAAGCCGGCTTTGCGGCCGAACGGTTAAGGAAACGCTAACGGCGCTCAAGCGGCCAGCGGATAGCTCTGTTCGACCAGATAGGGGCCGCCCCCGACCGAATCGCGGCTGGAGAACAGCACGAAACGCGCCGGTACGAAGCTCAACGGCTCGAAGCGCGCCGCTTCGGCGAGAAATCGCGCCACGTCTGCGGCACTGGTGCCGCGCAGCCGCGCCAGGGTGACATGCGGCACGAATTTGCGTCCCTCGGGCGGCAATCCCACCAGCTGCAGCACCCGCTCATGCGCCGCCTGCAAGCGGCTGAGCGCTTCGGACGGCTCGACGCTGGCATATAATGTCCGCGGCTTGTCGCCGCCAAATACGCTCAACTGGGTCAGACGCACGGGAAATTGCGGCGAATTGCTCAGCCGGTCGAGGCTGTCGGCGACCTCATTGGCGATCTGGCCATCGACATCGCCGATGAAACGCAGGGTGATGTGATAGTTTTCCGGATCGACCCAGCGGGCTCCGATCAATCCACCGCGCTTCAGCGACAGGGCGAAGCCCAGATCGGCGGGAATTTCGAGGCCAGTAAAGAGCCGGGGCATGGCTGCCTCCCGGGCAAGCGGCGACGCGATTCTGGGATTGAGCCTAACACAATGATTTTATCGGGCCAGTCCCGATGCCGCAGCGCGCCATTTATCCTTGTCAATCAATGACGACATCCCCATATTCCCCTGCAAGTGGCATGAGCCAATTGCCCCCGGCGGTGAAAAGACCGCATCGAAAATGGGAAAGGAAAACCTGAGAATGGCTGAATATGACCGTCAGACCCTCAATGCGCGGGCCGGCTCGGCCTTGGCCATCGACGAGGGCCTGCGCAGCTATATGCTGCGTGTCTACAATTACATGGGCCTCGGCCTCGTCGTGACCGGGCTGGTCGCCTATTTCACCAGCCAATGGGCGATGTCGAGCCAGGCCAATGCCGAGCTGCTCTATGGCAGCCCGCTGGCCTGGGTGCTGATGCTCTCGCCGCTGGCTTTCGTGCTGGTGCTGAGCTTCGGCATCAACAAGCTTTCCGTGCCGGCGGCGCAGGCGGTGTTCTGGGCTTTCGCCGCCGTGATGGGCCTGTCGCTCTCGTCGATCTTCCTGGTCTATACCGGCGCCTCGATCGCCAAGGTGTTCTTCATCACCGCCGCCACGTTCGGCGCCATGAGCCTTTACGGCTACACCACCAAGCGTGACCTGACCGGCATGGGCAGCTTCCTGTTCATGGGCCTGATCGGCATCATCATCGCTTCCATCGTCAACATCTTCATGCAGTCCTCGATGATGGAATTCGTGATCTCGGTGGTCGGCGTGCTGATCTTCACCGGCCTCACCGCCTATGACACCCAGAAGATCAAGGAAAGCTATTCCGAGCATTACGGTGCCGACGTGATGGCCAAGAACGCCATTATGGGCGCGCTCTCGCTCTATCTCGACTTCATCAACCTGTTCCTGATGCTGCTGCGCCTGTTCGGCAATCGCGAATAGGAGCACGGACCTCGATCACCTGGTCGAGGGATACGGTCGAACGACAATCCGGGCCGCGGCTTGCACAAGCCGCGGCCTTTTCTGTGCGGCCCCGTCAGGCCAAGCGGCGTGGATAAATTCAAATCTTCTTCGAAAGCTTATGGAACCTTAACCCGGCTCGTTCGTTGTGTGGATCGGGCCTTCGGATCGCGGCCCGCATCGGCTTGGATCTTCTATAAGGAAATTGCTCATGACTACGCGGCATATCGGGCGCGCGAGCGCGGCTTCGCTTGTGCGGACTTTGGCCGGGGGGGCGCTGGCCACGGCGCTGATGCTGACTACGAGCCTGACCCTGGCTCAGGACAACCCCGTCGACATCGAAGCCGGCCAGGACAGTCTGTTTTCGGCGCGGGTGCTGACCTCGGGTCTGGCCAATCCCTGGGAAATCACCTGGGGTCCGGACGATCTGATCTGGGCGACCGAACGCTCCTCGGGCGAGGTGACCCGTATCGATCCCTTTACCGGCGCGCAGCAGACGCTGCTCACCCTGGACGATTTCAGCGTCGACGTGCAGCATCAGGGCCTGCTCGGCATGGCGCTGCATCCCGAATTGCTGACCGGCACCGGCAATGATTACGTCTATCTGGTCCATACCTATGAGACCGGCACCGCCGATGCGCCTAGCCCCCGCGCCAAGCTGGTCCGCTACACCTATGACGTGGACAATCAGGAGCTGACCAACCCGGTTGAATTGCTGACCGGCGTTCCCGCCGGCAACGATCACAATGCCGGCCGGGTCAAGATCGGTCCCGACATGAAGCTCTATTATACCATCGGCGAGCAGGGCGCCAATTTCGGCGGCAATTATCAGCTCCCCAACCATGCCCAATTGCTGCCCACCGCCGAGCAGGTCGCCGACGAGGACTGGACCGCTTATTCCGGCAAGGTGCTGCGGCTCAATCTCGACGGTTCCATCCCCGAGGACAATCCGGAAATCGACGGTGTGCGCAGCCACATCTTCACCTATGGCCACCGCAATCCGCAGGGCATCGATTTCGGCCCCGACGGCACCATCTATGTCTCCGAGCACGGCCCGGATACCGACGATGAGCTCAACGTCTTGCAGCCGGGCGGCAATTACGGCTGGCCCAATGTCGCGGGCTTTGTCGATGACAAGGCCTATGTCTACGGCAATTGGAGCGAAGCGCCGCAGGACCTGCGCTATACCGGCCGCAACATTCCCGATACGGTGCCGCTCTATCCGGAAACCGAATTCGAGGCCGAGGTTGTCGATCCCATCGCCACCTATTGGACGGTCGACAATGACTTCGACTTCGCCGGCGGCTGCGGCTGGATCTGCAACCCGACCGTCGCGCCGGGCTCAGTCGAATATTACGCCGCCGGGGACAATGGCATCGCCGAATGGGACAATTCGGTGCTGCTGCCGACCCTCAAGCACGGTCAGCTCTATGTCCAGCACCTGACCGAAGACGGCCAGCAGGCCGATGGCTTGCCGACGGCCTGGTTCAGCACCCAGAACCGCTATCGCGACACCGCCATCTCCGCCGACAACAAGACGGTGTTCATCGCCACCGATGGCTTCGGCACCGCTGCCGAGAAGTTCGGCACGACCGGCTTCACCAATGTGCTGCACAATCCCGGCGCCATCCTGATGTTCACCTATATGGGCGAAGACGGCACCGCCGCGAATGAGGACAGCATCTCGCTGGCTCCGGCCGCCAGCGCCGATGAGGCTCCCGCCTCCGACGACGCGGCGGCCGCCGAAGCGGAGACGGAACAGACCTCCAGCGCCGAGTTCGACCTGTTCTTCAATCAGGGCCGGACTTTATACGGCACCACCTGCGCCGCCTGCCACGGTCCGGCGGGCAAGGGCGCCCAGGGGCCGGCTTTTGTCGGCAACGAAGCGCTGGGCGACACGGCCTATCTGGCCACCACCCTCATCCATGGTTTCGGCTATATGCCGCCGTTCGGCAGCCAGCTGGACGACGAGCAGATCGCCTCGATCACCACCTATATCCGCAATAGCTGGGGCAATGAATTCGGCCCGGTGACCACCGCGGAAGTCGCCGAGCAGCGCTAAGAACACGGCGCCTCCAGCCCGAAATTTGGTTGGACGACAAACCGGGCCGCAGCTTACAAAAGCTGCGGCCTTTTTCTGGTGCCCATCCGATGACCGATCTTGTCCTGCGCAGCTTCTCCTGGTCCGATATCCCCGCCATCACGGCGCTCTATCGCCATTACGTCGAAAACAGCGCCATCACCTTCGACCTCGAGGCGCCGGACGAAGCGGCGATGGCCGAAAAAATCGCCAGGCTGAAACAGCTCGGCCATCCGCTCATCGTCTCCGAACGCCACAACAAGCTACTGGGCTATGCCTATGCCAGCTTCTACCGCCCCCGCGCCGCCTATCGCTTCACCTGTGAGGATTCGATCTATCTCGATCCCGGCGCCACCGGAAAGGGCCTGGGCAAGTTGATGCTGGGCGAGCTGCTGCTCCAGTCCCGGGCCGCCGGCTTCCGGCAGATGCTGGCGGTGATCACGGCGGGAACCGACAACTCGCTGCGCCTACACGAGAATTTCGGCTTCCAGCAGGTCGGCTATTTCCGCGATGTCGGCTTCAAATTCGACCGCTGGCACGATGTCGTGCATTTGCAGAAGACGCTATAGCTCAACCAAGCAGCTGCTTGCGCATCGGATAGCCATTGACCCCACGTCCACTGGCCTGCGGCCCATCGGCAAGCCAGCCGGCGGCCTGATAGAAGCGGCGGGCCGTCGCCGTGCTCTCAAGCTGTGCTTCGGCAAAGCCCAGCGCCACCAGTTCGGCTTCGAGCCGCACCAGCATGGCCTTGCTGATACCCCCGAACCGCGCCTGCGGAGCGACATAGTTGAGCGCCACCTCGCCATCCAGGGTGACCCCGCCAACGGCGAGCACTTCGCCATTCCGCTCCGCCACGAACAGTCGCAACTTCGCGTTTTCCAGCATGGAAGCGACGCCATTGACGGATTTGTTGGCAGTCCAGGCGGCCAGCGCTTCGGGCTCATTGCGGTGATCTGGGCCGCACAATTCCGTAATCGAGGCGATGAGGACGCGGCTCATTGCCGGCACGTCCTCCACCCGCGCCGAACGGATGCGCAAGCTCATCCCACCAGCGTCAGGCCCGGGTCGAGCACCCGCAGGACCTGCACCAGGTCATGGCCGCGCTTGAGGATCAGCCCCTGCTGGTTGATGACCATGTATTGGCCCTGCCTGGCGCGCAGTTTGGGATTCTTCTCCACCACGAAGACCGGCCGCTCGGAAACCCTTGCATAGATGGAGAACAGCGCCTGGTCCTTGAGGAAATCCATGGCGTAATCGCGCCATTCGCCGGCGGCGACCTTGCGGCCATAAAGGGTGAGAATCTGCATCAGCTCGCGCCGGTCGAACACCACGACGGGCTGCGCCGGGCGGGAATTGGCCACTTGCGGCTCGCCCACATGCACAAGGGAAATATTGTTCCGGGAAGTGTTACGGGGGCCCTGCACGCGACCTCGATACCCTGTCATCGCGCCGGCATGATCGACGCATTCGCCAGGCAAGGCAAGGGGTGAAAATTCCCCATTTCCGCCATGATCTATCCCTTTTGACGCCCCATTGAACCGGCATCGTCCAACCATTGCCTCCAGTGGTTGGCAATCGGACCGAACGAGCCCCCAAACCATGAGGTCCGGTTGCCAGCCCCCCAATTGAGTTGACCTAAGTCATTTCGCCCGCTCCTGCTTGCAGGGGCGGGCTTTTTTCACGGCGAAATGGAGGCGCGGTCGGCTCCCTCCGAAAGGGGGGAGCTCTAGAACCGGTATGTCGCCGCACCCAGGATCGGGCCGGGCAGGCCATTGCGTTCGTTCTGCACCAGCACGGCCAAGCCGTTATTGCCCGGCTCGCTGTTCGTCAGGCCGGCCAGCGGCAGCTTAATCTCGGCTCCGGTCCGCGCTTCCCACATTCCCAATATCTGCTTGTCGGTCACTACCTTGGTATAGACCATGTTCTTGCCGGCATTCTCGCCTGCCGCGATCGCCACATCGGCCCGGTCGAGATAGCGCACCAGCCAGATCTGGGCATCGTCCAGCATCTCATCGGCCGGCACCTCGACCTTGAGCATGTCGCCCTGACGCGTGAGGCTGACCGCCAGCGGCAATTGCGCCGAGGCCAGGGCGTCCTGCACCTCCTCGCGCCGCGAGCCGACGACGCCCTCCGAACCATTGACCACCATTTGCGGGGTATAGATGCGCGAGGAACCCCAGCTCTTGGCATAGGCCCGCTGCCGGTCGGAAAAGCCCTTATGCGCAAAGGTGTCTTCCCAGCCGATATAGTCCCAGTAATCGACATGATAGGCCAGGGCCACGACATCGCCGCGTTCGGCCAGGCTGGTGAGCAACGCATCGGCGGGCGGGCATTGCGAACAGCCCTGGCTGGTGAAGAGTTCCACCACCGCCCTGGACTGGCCCGGCATGCTTTCGGCGCCCGGCGCCACCACGAAGGCGAAGGACATGACGGAGCCGGTTATGAAGCCGAGGGCGAGATGCGGAAGCATGGCAAGGTTGTAAGCCGGGGCGGCGGCGGCTGCCTAGTCAAAAGCGGGTGAGAGCGGCAAGGATTCGACTCGCCGACATGAAAAATGGCGGCCCGCAGGCCGCCATTCGCAAAAAACCGTCGATGTAAACGCTGCTTACGCGGCCACCAGGCTCCGCAGCACATAATGCAGGATGCCGCCATGCCGGAAATAATCCAGCTCGTTGGCCGTATCGATGCGGCAGCGGGTCTCGACATCGAGCACCGAGCCATCGGCGCGGGTGATGCGGACATTGACCATGGCGCGCGGCTCGATATTCTCCACCCCGGCAATGTCGATGACTTCCGAACCGTCGAGGCCCAGGCTCTGCCAGCTGTCGCCATCCTTGAATTGCAGCGGGATGACGCCCATGCCGACCAGATTGGAGCGGTGGATGCGCTCGAAGCTCTGGGCGATGACCGCTTTGACCCCGAGCAGATTGGTGCCCTTGGCCGCCCAGTCGCGCGACGAGCCGGTGCCATATTCCTTGCCGGCGAAGATCACCAGCGGCGTGCCCTTCTGCTGATAGGCCATGGCCGCGTCATAGATCGGCATCTGCTCGCCCGAGGGACCCCGGGTGAAGCCGCCCTCGACGCCGTCGAGCATCATGTTCCGGATGCGGATATTGGCGAAGGTGCCGCGCATCATCACCTCGTGATTGCCGCGGCGGGCACCATAGGAGTTGAAATCCTTGGGGGCCACCTGGCGCTCGGTGAGATATTGGCCGGCCGGGGTGCCGGCCTTGAACGAACCGGCCGGGGAAATGTGGTCGGTGGTGATGGAATCGAGGAACAGCGCCAGCACCCGGGCCGAGGCCACGTCGGTCACCGGCTTGGGCTCCATGGTCAGGTCATCGAAATAGGGCGGGTTCTGCACATAGGTGGAGGACGAATTCCAGCCATAGGTTTCCCCGCCTTCGACGGCGATGCCCTGCCAGTGCTCGTCGCCCTTGAACACGTCCGAATAGCGCGAACGGAACATGTCGGCGGTGACGTGCTCGCGCACGATCTCGGCGATCTCGTGGTTGGAGGGCCAGATATCCCGGAGATAGACCGGCTGGCCATCGCTGCCGGTGCCCAGCGGCTCGGTGGTGATGTCGACATTGAGGGTGCCGAGCAGCGCATAGGCCACCACCAGCGGCGGCGAGGCCAGGTAATTGGCGCGCACATCCGGATTGACCCGGCCCTCGAAATTGCGGTTGCCCGACAGGACCGAGGCGGCCACCAGCTTGTTTTCATTGATGCAATCGGAAATGGCCTGCGGCAGCGGGCCGGAATTGCCGATACAGGTGGTGCAGCCATAGCCCACAAGGTTGAAGCCGATGGCGTCGAGGTCCTCCTGCAGGCCGGCGGCGGTCAGGTAATCCGTGACCACCTGCGAGCCGGGGGCCAGCGAGGTCTTGACCCAGGGCTTGGAATTGAGGCCCAGGGCCCGCGCCTTGCGGGCGACGAGGCCGGCAGCCACCAGCACCGAGGGGTTGGAGGTATTGGTGCAGGAGGTGATGGCGGCGATCACCACGCTGCCATCGGTGATCTTGTAATCGCAGCCGGTGACCGGGAAGGCCGCCTCTTCGGGAATATCGTCGACGCCGGTGGCGCCTTCATCCACGAAGCGGCTTTCCTGCTTGTCCTTGGGCAGGCGGGTGCGCTCGATGCGGCCGCCGGACAATTCCGGCAAGGCCTCGGCAAAGGAAGACGTGACATCCTTGAGCGCCACGCGGTCCTGCGGACGCTTGGGGCCGGACAGCGAGGGCACCACGGTCGACAGATCGAGTTCGAGCGTGTCGGTGAAGACCGGATCGGGCGCATCGCTGTCGCGGAACATGCCCTGGGCCTTGGAATAGGCCTCGACCAGTGCCACGCGCTCGGCATCGCGCCCGGTGGTCGAGAGATATTTCAGCGTGTCCTCATCGACCGGGAAGAAACCGCAGGTGGCGCCGTATTCGGGGGCCATATTGGCGATGGTCGCCTGGTCTTCGAGGCTGAGATAGTCGAGGCCGGGACCGAAAAATTCAACGAACTTGCCGACCACCCCCTTCTTGCGCAGCATTTCGGTGACGGTCAGCACTAGGTCGGTGGCGGTGATGCCCTCATTGATCTTGCCGGTGAGCTTGAAGCCGATGACTTCGGGGATCAGCATGGAAATGGGCTGGCCCAGCATGGCCGCCTCGGCCTCGATACCGCCCACGCCCCAGCCCAGCACGGCCAGGCCATTGACCATGGTGGTGTGCGAATCGGTGCCCACCAGCGTATCGGGATAGGCCACGGTTTCGCCGTTCTCGGTCTTGGTCCACACGGTCTGGGCCAGATATTCGAGGTTCACCTGGTGGCAGATGCCGGTGCCCGGCGGCACAACGCGGAAATTGTCGAAGGCCGACTGGCCCCAGCGCAGGAATTCGTAGCGCTCGACATTGCGCTCATATTCGAGCTCGACATTCTGCGCGAAGGCCAGCGGCGTACCGAAAGAATCCACCATCACCGAGTGGTCGATGACCAGATCGACCGGCACCAGCGGGTTGATCTTCTGCGGATTGGCGCCGAGCTTGGCGGTGGCGTCGCGCATGGCGGCCAGGTCCACCACGGCAGGAACCCCGGTAAAGTCCTGCATCAAGACGCGCGCCGGACGATACTGGATTTCATATTCGCTCGTGCGCGAGACCAGCCATTCGGCGATCGCCAGGATGTCCTGCTTCTTGACGGTGCGGTCGTCTTCGAAGCGCAACAGGTTCTCCAGCACCACCTTCATCGCGCCGGGCAGCTTGGAAACGCCGGCCAGACCGTTCTTTTCCGCCTCGATAATGGAGTAATAGGTGTAGCTCTTGCCGCCGACATTGAGCGTCGATTTGGATTTGAAGCTGTCGATCGAGGTCATGAGGCTCCGCCCTTCTTGCTGCTGACACGGTTTTCCGGGCAGGTGGGGCCGCCGAAAGTCCGGGTTTTCTGGAATGACTCTAATATCAAGCCTTTATAATCAAACACTTTGGCCCTTGCCAGTACGAGTATGGGTTCAATACGAGATGGGGCCATGACGCAACGGCAAGTCCATTCGCAGTTTTTCCTTAAGGCGGAGGGCCTTGCTTGCGGCCGGGGCGAGCAGGTGCTCGTCAGCGATATCGCACTCGACCTCGCCCCCGGTGCCGGGTTGTTGCTGCGTGGGCCCAATGGCGCCGGCAAGTCCACCCTGCTTCTGACCCTGGCGGGTCTGCTGCCGCCGCTCGCCGGCCGGGTGGATTATCGCGGCCATGATCCCGACGAGGCGCCGCCGCTGCATTATTGCGGCCACCGGAACGGCGTCAGGCCCCGGCTCACCACCGCCGAAACCCTCGATTTCTGGGCCGCCATCAATGGCCGGACCGGCCTGCCGCCCTTAGAGGCGCTGGAAAAGGTGGGGTTGAGCAAAGCGGCAGCGCTCGATGCCGGCTATCTTTCCGCCGGGCAGCAGCGGCGGCTGGCCCTGGCCCGGCTGCTGGTATCGCGCCGGCCGCTCTGGCTGCTCGATGAGCCAACGGCCGCGCTGGATGCCGAGGGCCACAGACTCGTTGCCGATCTGGTCGGGGCGCATCTGGCCGCAGGCGGCATCGCGGTGATCGCCACCCATGACGATATCGCCGTATCCGGCCTCGTCACCCTGACGCTGGGGACGCAGCCATGAGCGGCTTCCGCGCCATTCTGCGCCGCGAATTGCGGCTGGCGCTGACCGGCAGCGGCGAGATACTGACTTTGCTGCTGTTTTTCATCATCACCGGGGCGTTGGTGCCTTTCGCCGTCGGCCCGGACAAGGAATTGCTGGCCCGCATCGCGCCGGGCATCGTCTGGATCGCCGCATTCCTGTCGATGCTGCTCGGCCTCGACCGCCTGTTCCGCCCCGACCGCGAGGACGGCACGCTGGCGCTCTACCGCCTCGCCGACCTGCCGCTTGCGGCAGTCATTGCCGCAAAAGTGATCAGTCATTGGCTGACCTGCGCCCTGCCCCTGATCATCGCCTCGCCGTTCCTGGCGCTGATCCTCGCCATGGATATGGAGACGTTCTGGCGCACGCTGCTGTCGCTGCTGCTCGGCACCCCGGCATTGGCCGCCTTCGGCACGTTCGGTGCTGCGGTCACCATGGCCATAAGGCGCGGCGGCCTGCTCGCCCCCATCCTTGTCGCCCCCCTCTCGGTGCCGGTGCTGATCTTCGGCGTCGGCGCCATCGCCCCCATGGGCGGCCCCGACCAGGCCGGCGCCGCCCTGCTCTTTCTTGCGGCACTCAGTCTCATCTCGGTCAGCCTGTCTCCCTTTGCCGCCGCTCTTGCGATAGATTGGGGGGAAGAGTAGCGCCCCTACCCGCCAAGACTTCATGGTGAGTGTGTCGAACCATGAGGTCTTGGCGTGAGCACATTGAGTAAGACCTGGTCCTTCGACACGCCCGGGACGAGGTCTATGGGAAAGGCCCCAATGACGATCGAAAACGCCGCATCCAAAATGCGCTGGTGGGACAAGCTGGCCCATCCCGGCCAGTTCCTGACCTGGACCCGGCCGCTGGTCTGGCCGCTGGCGGTGCTGACAATCCTGCTCTTCGCGCTGGGCTTCTATTTCGCCTTCTTCAATTCCCCGGCCGATTACCAGATGGGCGACACCGTGCGCATCATGTATGTGCATGTGCCCACCGCCTGGCTCAGCCAGTTCGTCTATGGCGCCATGGCCGTTTCGGCCTTGGGCACGCTGGTCTGGCGCCATCCTATGGCCGATGTCTCCATGAAAGCCGCCGCCCCGCTTGGCGCCGCCTTCACCGCCATGGCCCTGTTCACCGGCTCGATGTGGGGCCGCCCCACCTGGGGCACGTTCTGGGAATGGGACGGGCGCATGACCTCGACCCTGATCCTGTTATTCATCTATCTCGGCATCGTGGCGCTGTGGCGCGCCTTCGACGACCAATTGCGCGCCGCCCGCGTCATTGCCATCTTCACCCTGGTGGGCGCGGTCAATGTGCCGATCATCAAGTTTTCCGTCGACTGGTGGAGTACGCTGCACCAGCCGGCCAGCGTCTTTCGCCCCGATGGCCCCACCATGCCCGGCTCGCTGCTGACCCCGCTTTTCCTTATGTTTTTCGCCTTCACATTCCTGTTCGTTACCCTGCAATTGGTGTCCATGCGCACCGAAGTGCGCCGCCGCCGGATGATGACGCTGGAACGCAAGGCCGCGCGGGAGGCCGGGGCATGATCGAATTGGGTCAACACGCCACCTTCATCGCCGCCGCCTATATCGGGGTCTTTGCCGGCATTGCCGCGCTGATCCTGTGGACCATCCTCGACAGCCGCCGCGTCTCGGCCCGGCTGGAGCAATTGGGGGACAAGCGCGGCTGATGCGGTATGTCTTCTTCGTCCTGCCGCTGGTGGCCCTGGTGGCCTTGGTCGCCATCTTCGCCTTGTCCATCGACCGCGACGCCAATCTCGTCCGCTCGGTGCTGATCGACAAGCCGGTGCCGCAATTCGCCTTGGCGGCGGTGGACGGCCTCGACATGCCCGGTTTCGACAATGCCGCGCTGACCGGCGAGCCGACCGTGGTCAACGTCTTCGCCTCCTGGTGCATTCCCTGCCGCGACGAGCACCCGCTGCTCGAAAGCCTGAAGGCCGAAACCGGCATCCGTCTTTTCGGCATCAACCATTCCGACGCGCCCGAAAATGCCCGCGCCTTCCTCGCCGAACTGGGCAATCCCTATGATGCGGTGGGCGCCGATCGCGACCGCCGCACCTCCATCGATTGGGGCGTCTATGGCGTGCCCGAGACTTTTCTCGTCGATGCGGCGGGCATCATCGTCTACAAGCATGTCGGCCCGCTGACCCCCCTGGCCATCGAAACCGAGCTGCTTCCCGCCATTGCCGGGCTCAAAGGCTGAGCCGTTCAGCTTTCATTCAGCTTTGTCGCGCCATTTTGCCGATATCGGGTTTGTTGAAGAGATATTGTTTTGCGTTTGTTGAAGAATTTCATCCGCGACCAGCGGGGCGTCAGCGTCATCGAATATGGTCTGATTGCCGCCATTCTGACGGTCGCCACCACTTTCGCCGTCTCCGCAGCCGGCTACAATATTACCGACATTCTGGGCTAGCGCCCTCTCCGCTCGTCACCCTCGTGCGCTTGACGCGAGGGCTCTTGCGGCAGCCTCGCCGCTCTCAGAAATCGCTGGTCAGGCCCTTGATCTCCCAATCGCCATAGCGGCCCGGCTCCAGTCCGCCGCGGCCGCCTTTTTCCTTGGGCGCCATGGCACTGGCGGCGTCGATGGCCTGGCGGCGGGCTTCCGCCTCGGCCAAAGCCCGCTGCGCCGCCGGCGACAGGACCTTGATTTCCGGCGCTTCGATCCCGGTTTCCTTCTCGTCCATATCCGTTTCCGACATTACACTTCGTTCATCCGCTTGCGTGGAACCTTGCGACACCCAACATAAGTGGTCGAAAGATCCAACCCAAGGGGTTCGACCAATGTTCAATGCCTTTCGCACCTTTGTCCTGCTCGCGGGAATGACCGCGCTCTTCATGGTGGTGGGCTATTTCCTCGGCGGCACCGGCGGCATGATGATCGCGCTGGCCTTCGCCGCCGTCACCAATCTCTTCGCCTATTGGAATTCCGACAAGATGGTGCTGCGCATGCAGAATGCCGTCCCGGTCGAACGCTCCCGTGCCCCCGAACTGCATGACATGGTGGACGTGCTGTCCCGGCGCGCCGGCATTCCCACGCCTGCCGTCTATGTCATCGAGACCGACCAACCCAATGCCTTCGCCACTGGCCGCGACCCCAACAATGCCGCCGTGGCCGTGTCCTCGGGCCTGTTGCGCCAGCTCGATCCGCGCGAGGTCGCCGGCGTCGTCGCCCATGAACTGGCCCATATCAGGAACCGCGATACCCTGACCATGACCATCACCGCCACCCTGGCCGGCGCCATTTCCGCCCTGGCCCAGTTCGGGCTGTTGTTTGGCGGCGGCAACAGGCGCGACAATCCGTTGGGCGGCATCGGTGCCTTGCTGATGGTGTTCCTGGCCCCGGTCGCCGCCATGGTCGTGCAGATGGCGGTGAGCCGCACCCGCGAATACGAGGCCGACAAGGACGGCGCCGTAATTGCCGGCGATCCGCTGGCCCTGGCCTCGGCGCTGCACAAGATCGCCGCCCTGACCGGGCGGCAGGTCAATGTCGCGGCCGAACGCAATCCCGCCATGGCCCATATGTATATCGTCAATCCGCTGAGCGGCGCGCGGATGGACAATCTGTTCTCCACCCATCCGGATACCGGCAACCGCATCGCCGCGCTGCAAAAGCTTGCAGGCGAGATGCGCCTGGAGGATAAGGGGCCCGACCCCCAGCCCCGTCCCCGCCCCGCCTCCGGCGGCCGCGATATCGGCGGCGGCTGGCGCGTACCGACCGTGGGGCGCACCGGCGACGATGGCGGTGCGCGCGGTCCCTGGGGATAGAATTTCATCGTGGCGCATAAACCCGATCCGGCGGGGCTCAAGCTTCGTCTCATTGCCGCCCGACGGTTGAAAGCCGTGCTGGGCGGCGAGCATTTTTCGCCTTTCAACGCCGCCGACCTGCCGGACGGCCGCGACCGGGCGCTGGCCAATCGGCTGATCACCACCGCCCTGCGGCGCCATGGCCAGATCGACGCCATGCTGGCCGAATTGCTGGAAAAGGGCCTGCCGCCGCGCTCGGGCAGTTTCGAGGCGATATTGCGCCTGTCGCTGGCGCAATTGGTATTCCTGCCCGATCTCGGGGCCCATAGCGCCCTGTTCCTCGCCGTCGAGGCGGTCAAGCGCGACAACAAGGCCCGCCATCTCTCCGGCCTGATGAACGCGGTCCTGCGCCGGGCCCAGGCCAATTCGGCCCGTTACGGGCTGATGGACGAGGCCCTGTTGCTGCCCGAAGCCGTGCGGCAGCGCTGGACCGAGATTTACGGCAGCGCCGCGGTCTCGCGCTTTGCCGAGGCGCTGATCGCCGGGGCGCCGCTCGACCTGACCCTGCGCGACGACGACCAAGACCTGATCGAGGCTCTGGCCGCCGAACCGCTCCTGGCCGATTCGGTGCGGCTCGAAAACCGCGACCGCCCGGTCGAGGCCCTGCCCGGCTATGATGCAGGCCGATTCTGGGTGCAGGACGCCGCCTCCGCCATTCCGGCGCGCCTTCTTGGCCTCGAGCCCGGCAGCAACGTGCTCGACCTCTGCGCCGCTCCCGGCGGCAAGACGGCGCAATTGCTCAAGGCGGGCTACAAGGTCACGGCGCTGGACAATGACAGGGCGCGGCTGGACCGCCTGCGCGCCAATATGGAGCGGCTCGGCTATGCGCCTCATATGGTCGAGGCCGATGCCGGCAATTACGCTCCTTCCAGCACGTTCAAGGGCGTCCTGCTCGACGCCCCCTGTTCGGCCACCGGCACTTTCCGCCGCCATCCCGAAGTGCTCTGGCGCCGCTCTGCCAGCGACATTGCCAGCCGGGTCCGGCTGCAGCAAGGGCTGCTCACCAATGCCTTCCGCTGCCTCGAACCGGGCGGCACGCTGCTCTATTGCACCTGCTCGCTGGAACCGGAAGAAGGCGAATCGCAGGTGGATTGGGCGCTCAATGCCTTGCCCGGGCTCGAACTTTTCCCCATAAGGCCGCAAGAACTGCCCGGCCTCCCCCAGGCGGTGACCTCAGGCGGGCTCGTCCGCACCCATCCGGGCATGACGCCCGGCAGCGGAAATGCCGGCATGGACGGGTTCTTCGTAGCGCGATTCAGCCGGACAGGCTAAATGCTAGGCAAGGGCCGTCGAGGGGCGACGACGGCAGATATCGAACGGATGAGATTGGCCTTCATGTGCAGCAATGCCTCCGCACCGGATTCGGTGGAGCGCGAAACATGAGCGGGCGGTTGATCGGAACCGGACGTCAATTGGCGTTCGGCCTGGCCGACCAATTGGTTACCATGCCGCTGCTGCGCTGGACCTGGCGCGGCCAGGGCGACATTGCCTTTGCCGGGGACCTGCCCGATTTCCGCCCCTCCGACCGCGAGGCGGTGCGCGACATGATGTCGGGCCGCTATCTGCTGGCCTCCAAGCTGTTCGAGACCGGGGGCGCTTCGCCCTTCTCGCTCGATGTCGACCATCCCGACTGGTGGAACAATCTGCACGCCTTTTCCTGGCTGCGGCATTTCCGCGACGTGCGCGATCCCGGCGAAAAGCTGTTCGCCCGCACCCTGGTGCTGGACTGGATCGGCCGCGAGGGCCAGTTCGAGCATGACAGCTGGACCTTGACCCTGACCGCACAACGCGTGCTCAACTGGCTCCGGCACCTGTCGCTGCTGCTCGATGGCGCCACGCCCGACCAGGCCCGCACCATCCAGCGCAGCCTCGGCACCCAGGTGCAGAGCCTGCGGGTGCGCGGGTCCCTGGCCGCCGATCCGGTGGAAACCCTCTTTGCCGCCATCGGCCTGCTCGGCGCCGAATTATGCAATGTCGCCGACGTGCCCGATATCGACCCGGCCGTCGCCCGGCTCGATGCCGCTCTGGCCCGGCAGCTCGACCATGACGGCCTGCACCTGTCGCGCAATCCGAAATTGCAGCTGTCGCTGCTGACCGAGCTGACCAGCCTCAAGCGCGCCCTGGGCCGGCATGGCAGCCCGGTCATGGCGGAATTGGCCAATCGCATCGACCGCATGCATGAGGCCCTGGATGCCCTGACGCTGTCGAGCGGCGAGCCGGCCTATTTCAACAATGGCGGCCAGGTGCCCCACGACATTCTGGTGGCGGTGCAGGCCAATGGTCCCAATCCCTCCCGGCACTCGCAGCTTCTGGGCGGCTATGGCATCGTTCGCGCCGGCAACAGCGTGATCGTCGCCGATTCCGGCCTGCTGCCGCCCCATGGCTTCGACCATGACGCCCATGCCGGGGCGCTGGCCTTCGAATTCTCCCATGGCAGCGAATTGATCCTGGGCTCCTGCGGCCCGGCGCCTTCCGACATGCCCGAAAGCCGCGACCTGTTCCGCCAGGGTATCGCTCATTCGGCCCCCACCATCGATGCCGAGGATGCCGTCGCCCGGGGGCGCAAGACGCCGCCCATGATCCTCGACAATGCCGAGCACATGCTGGCCATGACCAGCGCCGGCTATGCCAATGCCTTCGGCGCCGAGATCGAACGGCGGCTGACGCTGCTGTCGGAAGGCACTACCCTGGTCGGCCAGGACCGCATCGTCTCTGCAAGCGATACGCCCAGCGGACGGCTGGCCATCCGTTTCCATCTCGGGCCCGGCATCATGGTGCGGCGCAGCGGCAGCGAGGGCATGGCCCGGCTGGTCCTGTCCAATGGCATGGTCTGGAGCTTTCTCTGGGAAGGCGCCGAATTCCACGAGGAGGACAGCGTGCGCCAATCCTCCTATGTCGGCTTTCACCGCACCCGCCAATTGGTGCTGGAAACCGACGTCCTGCCCGGCGCCGAAGTCGCCTGGATCTTCACGCTCGAACAGTAAAGCGGGCCTGCCGAGCGGCCAGGCCCGAAAAACCATTGGCCTTCGGGTCTCTTCATGCTAGCGAGCCGGCCAAATCCTCCTCAATTGACGGCGAGACACATCCCATGGGCAAGACGGTAACGGTCGGGCGGGCGCTGCTTTCGGTTTTCGACAAATCCGGCATGGCGGATTTCGCCCGGGGACTGGCCGAAGCCGGGGTGGAACTGGTTTCGACCGGCGGCACCCAGCGGCTGATTGCCGAAGCAGGCCTGCCGGTCCGTGAAATCGCCGATCTCACCGGCTTTCCCGAGATGATGGATGGCCGCGTCAAGACGCTGCACCCCAAAGTGCATGGCGGCCTGCTCGCCGTGCGCGACAATGCCGAGCACCGGGCGGCGATGCAGGCCCACGATATCGGTCCCATCGACCTGGTCGCGGTCAACCTTTACCCTTTCGAAAAGACGGTCGCCTCCGGCGCGTCTTACGACGAGATCATCGAGAATATCGATATTGGCGGTCCGGCAATGGTGCGCTCGGCGGCCAAGAACCACGCCTATGTCACGATCGTCGTCGATCCGGCCGATTATCCCGCCATTCTCGAGGCCATCAGATCAGGCGGCATTCCCTTCGCGCTGCGCCAGAAGCTCGCGGCCAAGGCCTATGCCCGCACCGCCGCCTATGACAGCTTTATTTCCGCCTGGTTCGCCAGGGAAATCGGCTTTGACGACGCCACCTATCGCAGCTTTGCCGGCACGCTCAGCGAAGTTATGCGCTATGGCGAAAACCCGCATCAATGGGCCGCCTTCTACAAGAATGGCGACATGCGCCCCGGCGTGGCCACCGCCATTCAGGTGCAGGGCAAGACGCTCTCCTACAACAATATCAACGATACCGACGCCGCTTTCGAGCTGGTCAGCGAATTCGACCCCGCCGAGAGTGCCGCCGTCGCCATCATCAAGCACGCCAATCCCTGCGGCGTGGCATTGGCCGGCGATCTGAAGAGCGCCTATCAGAAGGCGCTGCGCACCGACCCGGTCTCGGCCTTTGGCGGCATCGTCGCCTGCAATCGCGAAATCGACGCCGCAACCGCCACGGAAATCGTCAAGGTCTTCACCGAGGTGATCGTCGCGCCCGCTGCCACCCAGGAAGCCCAGAACATCATTGCCGCCAAGAAGAACCTGCGCCTCTTGCTGACCGGCGGCGTCGCCGATGCCAAGGCCGAGGGGCTGACGGTGAAATCGGTGGCCGGGGGCCTGCTGGTGCAGGGCCGCGACAACCGCAATGTCGACGATTGCGAGCTGAAGGTCGTCACCAGGCGCCAGCCGACCGAACAGGAACTGATCGACCTCAAGCTCGCCGCCAAGGTGGCCAAGCACGTCAAGTCCAATGCCATCATCTATGTCAAGGACGGCGCCACCGCCGGCATCGGCGCCGGGCAGATGTCCCGGGTGGATTCCGCCCGCGTCGCCCATCGCAAATCGATCGATGCCGCCGAAGCAGCCGGCCTCGACGCCGCCTTGACCCTGGGCTCGGTCGTCGCCTCCGACGCCTTTTTTCCCTTCGCCGATGGCCTCGAAGCCCTGGTGGCCGCCGGCGCGACGGCGGTGATCCAGCCGGGCGGCTCCATGCGCGACGATGAAGTGATTGCCGCCGCCGACGCGGCCGGCATCGCCATGGTCATGACCGGGATGCGCCATTTCCGGCACTGATGGCTCCCCGGCGCGGGCGCCGGGTTACCGAAATGTAATCTGCGCTCCGCCGGACGGTAAGAGCTTCTTGAGCATCATCATGCCAGTATGGATTGCCGCGCCTGGATTCCGACGGCAGACGAGGCTGGTCGATGCGGCTCGAAATTCCCCATGATCTCAATGAATTGCTCCGCTCGGGCCTGTGGCGCTCGATCGGGTCGCTGGGCATCAAGGTGGCGACGGCTGGCCTGACCTATCTCACCTATGTCGTGCTCGCCCGTACGCAGACCCCCGACGAATATGGCCATTTTGCCTTCGGCCTGGCCTTGGCGACGGTGCTGGCCATCCTGGCCGGCGCCGGACAGCCGCTGACGGTGATGCGGCTCTGGGCGCAATTGCGCAGCCGGGGCGATGCGACTGGCGCCAGAAAGGCCGTGGCGGCGGGCTCGGCCCTGACCATCGGCGCCAGCCTGGCCGTATCGGCGCTGCTCTGTCTGGCGACGCTCCTCTATCTGCCCTTCGTGCCGCCGGGCGAGACGGCCAACCATTTCTTTGCCGCCGCCATCATCATCCTGCCCCTGGCGCTGGCCGAATATAATTCCGCCGCCCTGCGGGCCCAGGGCTCGCTCTGGACCGCTTTGTTGCCGCGCGACATTTTCTGGCGGCTGGCTTTGCCGGCGGCGATCCTGGGACTGTTCTGGATTGGGCAGGTGCTGAGCGGGCCCGACGCGCTGGCGCTGGCGGCGGCGCTGCTGCTGTTCATACTGGCGCTGCAAATGCTGACGGCGGCGCGCCAGGACTATGCCATCTGGCCGGCTTTGACGCCGCTAAGGCCGCATTGGCGCAATTGGGGCGGCCTCAGCTTCTGGCTGCTGCTGGGCGCGCTTATCGAAACGGTGGCGCTCAACGCCGATATCATCCTGGTCGGGCTGATGCTGGATCTGGAAAGTGCGGGCCTCTATTTCAACGCCTTCCGCACCGCCGGATTGATGACGCTCTTCACCTTCGCCATGGAACTGGTCATCGCCCCCATGGTCGCCGAACATTATCATATGGGCAATATGCGCAAGGCCCAGGCCATCACCGCGCTCTGCGCCTGGGCCGGCTTCGCCTTTTCACTGGCCATCTTTGCCGGCTTCGCCCTGTTCGGCGACGTCATTCTCGGCCTGTTCGGGCCGAGCTATGAAGGGGGCTGGCTGATCCTGCTGCTCCTGTCCTTCGGCCTGCTCTTCGATGCCCTGACCGGCCCCTCCAAGATCGTCATGATGATGACCGGCCACGAGCGCGCCTATGTGGCGATTTTCGGGGCCGTCACCCTCCTGGGCCTCTTGGTACAAATCGCCGTGATCCCCGGCTTCGGCATATTGGGCGCCGCCCTCGCCAATATGGGGGCCCGCATACTCGCCCAGGTCAGCATTGCGCTCTGGTGCCGCTTCCGCATCGGCCTCGATACCAGCCTATTGGGGATCTTCGCTCTGCCCAAGGCTGCCGGCTGAGCCAGGCCGTGCAGCCGTACCCATGAGTACGCTTATGCTTGACCCCCGCCATGGCTTCGCATTAGAACCAATCCAAACTTCATTCCTGCTCGGACACCCGTAAATGACCAAGCCCCGCACGCTCTACGACAAAATCTGGGACGACCATCTGGTCCAGAACAACGAGGACGGGACCAGCCTGCTCTATATCGACCGGCATCTGGTGCATGAAGTGACCAGTCCGCAGGCCTTCGAGGGCCTGCGCCTGAACAACCGCAAGGTGCGCCATCCCGAGCGTACGCTGGCCGTGGTCGACCACAATGTGCCCACCACCGACCGCTCGCTGCCCAATCCCGACCCGGAAAGCGCCATCCAGATTGCCGCGCTGGCGGAAAACACCCGGGATTTCGGCATCGAATATTACGACCCGTTCGATCACCGCCAGGGCATCGTGCATATTGTGGGTCCCGAGCAGGGCTTCACGCTGCCGGGCATGACCATCGTTTGCGGCGACAGCCATACCTCCACCCATGGCGCTTTTGGCGCCCTGGCCCATGGCATCGGCACTTCGGAAGTGGAGCACGTGCTGGCGACGCAGACGCTGATCCAGCAAAAGGCCAAGAACATGCTGGTCCGCGTCGACGGGCAATTGCCCGAAGGCGTCACCGCCAAGGACATCATCCTGGCCATTATCGGCGAGATCGGCACGGCCGGCGGCAATGGCCATGTCATCGAATTCGCCGGCGAAGCCATCCGTTCGCTATCGATGGAAGGCCGCATGACCGTCTGCAACATGACCATCGAGGGCGGCGCCCGCGCCGGCCTGATCGCGCCCGACGAAAAAACCTT
Source organism: Devosia sp. YIM 151766 (assembly GCF_030285925.1). Lineage (NCBI taxonomy): Bacteria > Pseudomonadati > Pseudomonadota > Alphaproteobacteria > Hyphomicrobiales > Devosiaceae > Devosia > Devosia sp. YIM 151766. Next base: position 3,128,825 of record NZ_CP127251.1, read on the forward strand.
CGCCTATGTCAAGGATCGTCCCCGCGCCCCCAAGGGCGAGGCCTTCGACATGGCCGTCGACTATTGGAAGACCCTCTATACCGACGAGGGCGCCCATTACGACAAGGTCGTGGTGCTCGACGCCGCCAAGCTGCCGCCCATCGTGTCCTGGGGCTCCTCGCCCGAAGACGTGATCTCGGTCCAGGGCATCGTGCCCAATCCCGACGACATCGCCGACGAAACCAAGCGCGCCTCCAAGTGGCGGGCGTTGGAATATATGGGCCTGCAGCCCGGTACCCCGATCACAGACATCAAGCTCGATCGCGTCTTTGTCGGCTCCTGCACCAATGGCCGCATCGAAGACCTGCGCGCTGCCGCCGCCGTGATCAAGGGCCGCAAAGTGGCCAGCCACGTCTCGGCCATGGTGGTTCCTGGTTCGGGCCTGGTGAAGGCACAGGCCGAGCAGGAAGGCCTCGACGTGTTGTTCAAGGAGGCCGGTTTCGAATGGCGCGAACCGGGCTGTTCCATGTGCCTGGCGATGAACCCGGACAAGCTGGCGCCGGGCGAACGCTGCGCCTCGACCTCCAACCGCAATTTCGAGGGCCGCCAGGGTTTCAAGGGCCGCACCCATCTGGTATCGCCGGCCATGGCCAGCGCCGCCGCCATTGCCGGCCACTTCGTCGACATTCGCGAGTGGCAGTAACCGGCACGGACTGGTCGGGGCAGCGCGCCCCCTCCCTCGACGATTTCGAGGCCTTGGCGAGCCATGCGCTCGCCAACCTCCCCGAGCCCTTCAAGTCGCTCGCCGCCGATGTCACCTGCTCGGTGGCCGAATTTGCCGAGGACGACGTGCTGGAGGGCTTCGGCATGGACAGCCCGTTCGAACTGATGGGCCTGTTCTCCGGCGTCGGCATGACCGAGGACGGCGCCGTGCCCCAGACCGGGCAATTGCCCAATAATGTTTTGCTCTATCGCCGCGCCATTCTCGATTACTGGGCCGAGCACGATGACAATTCGCTGGGCGAGATCGTCACCCATGTGCTGATCCATGAGCTTGGCCACCATTTCGGCTTTTCCGACGAGGAAATGGAAGCCATCGAAGTGGCGGCGGAAGCCGGGGACGGCGGTTAGAAGCCGCGATTTTCTGGCTTTGGCCCTTCGGTGACGATACTGGCCGGCTTCTTGGCGGCATCCGTGGTCTCGCCGGCGCCGTCGCGCGCCACGAACTCGAATTCCGCCTCATTGCCGCCGGAAGGATCGTCCGAGACCCGGAGGGCCAGCTTGCCCTCTTCAAGCGCCGCGAACCATTCCTCCCAGCTCACCAGCCGGAAGCCGCCGACCCGGTCGGGGCCTTCATTACCATCCGAATTCAGCGCATGCTGGCCGAAGGTGAGTTGCAGGATGGTGCGGTTCTGTGTGCCATCGGGCACATCCATCAGCAGGGGATTGCCGCCGCGGGCTTCCACCCATTGGCGGATGGCGTCGTGGTCGGTGAGAATCTGGGACATGGCAGGCTCCATTGCACGTGCTGGAGAAAGCGCGCAGGGCGTGCAAGGTTCCGTGACCGAACCAGGAAGAATGCCATGCCCAAGCCGGGAGCGGGTCTGTCCATGTCATGCCGGCCGTTCCCAAAGGCGTCATCGGCCCGGCGCCAGGAAGCGAGCCCTATTTGCGCGCCGTGCCGGGACTGGTAAGGAGCGGCAAGGCTCTTTGGCAAAGGCATTTCCATGACCGGAAAAACCAACCGCATCCTCCTGGGCAAGATCGGCGCCGCCCATGGCATCAAGGGCGAGGTCCGCATCGCCTCGCACACCCAGAATCCCGAAGCCATCGCCGCCTATGGCCCGCTCGAAACCGACCGGCCGGGCCTGACCGTCACTATCGAAAATGCGCGGCTCAGCAAGACTGTCCTCATCGCCCGCATCAGGGACGTGCGCGACCGCAACGCCGCCGAGGCGCTTAACGGCGTTTCGCTGTTCATCGCCCGCGACCGGCTGCCCGAAACCGAGGATGAGGACGATTTTTACCATGCCGACCTGATCGGGCTCGATGCCCGGCTCGTCGATAGCGGCACCTCTATCGGGGAAGTGCTCGCCCTGCACAATTACGGCGCCGGCGACCTCATCGAGGTGCGCGACCCGCGCTCCGGCGACACCTTCCTTTACCCGTTCACCCGGGCGGTGGTGCCCGATATCCGCATTGCAGAGGGCTATCTGACCATTGCTCCGCCCCTCGATGCCGATCCGGGCGCGGAAGAACCGCCCTGATGTTCGCCGCCGATATCATCACGCTGTTTCCCGAACTGTTTCCCGGCCCGCTTGGCGCCTCGGTGCTGGGGCGCGGGCTCGATGACGGGCTTTGGCGCCTGCGGGCGACCCAATTGCGGGACTTTGCCGAGGATCGGCACCGCACCGTCGACGACACGCCCTCGGGCGGCGGCGCCGGCATGGTGCTGAAGTCCGATATCCTCGCCCGGGCCATCGATGCCATCGCGCCACAAGCCGACCCGCGCCCCCGCATCCTGATGTCGCCGCGCGGCACCCCGCTGACGCAGCACCGCGCCCGCCAGCTGGCCGAAGGCCCCGGCGCCGTCCTAATCTGCGGCCGTTTCGAGGGCGTCGACCAGCGCGTCATCGAGGCCCGCAATCTCGAGGAAATCTCCATCGGCGATTATGTACTGGCCGGCGGCGAAACCGCCGCCATGGTGCTGCTGGAAGCCGTGGTGCGGCTGATCCCCGGCGTACTCGGGGCGCTCGACAGCCGCGACGAGGAAAGCTTTGAAAACGGCCTGCTCGAATATCCGCAATATACCAGGCCGCAAATGTTCGAGGGCCGCGAAATCCCGCCTGTCCTGGTCTCGGGCGACCATGGGCGGATCGCCAAATGGCGGCACGAACAATCTCTGGCACTGACCCGGGCGCGGCGGCCGGATCTGTTGAGGAAGAACGACGATCTCCCATAGACCTCATCGACAGGCTCGGGATGAGGTCCTCGGGATAAGCGCAAACGCCAACTAACACTGGACTCTTGCCCCGTTTTCTCCTATGAGCCGCCCATTCGCGAGGCTGGCGTTTCGGACCGCCGCGCGGCAAGACCAAGAAGACTGCCCTTCCGTTACCAACCAAGACCGGGCGACGGGGCCGCAAGGCCCGCACAGAGTCGCTCCATTGAAAAGATCGAACGGATCGAACATGACCAATATTATCCAACAGCTCGAAGCCGAGCAGGTCGCCGAACTGGCCGCCAAGCGCGAACTTCCCGAATTCACCCATGGCGACACCGTCAAGGTGTGGGTCAAGATTCGCGAAGGCGAAAAGGAACGCCTGCAGGCCTATGAAGGCGTGGTGATCGCCCGCTCCGGCGGCGGCATCATGGAAAGCTTCACCGTCCGCAAGATTTCCTACGGCGAAGGCGTGGAACGCGTATTCCCGATCTACTCGCCCAATGTCGCCTCCGTGGAAGTGATCAAGCGCGGCAAGGTCCGGCGCGCCAAGCTCTATTACCTGCGCGACCGTCGCGGCAAGTCGGCTCGTATCTTCGAATCGACCAATTCGCGCACCAAAAAGATCGAAGCCTCCGAGCGCAGCGCCGCTCAGGCCGCCAAGGAAGCCCGCGAAGCTGAAAAGATCGCCGCCGCCGAGGCCTTTGCCGCCGAACAGGCCGCCAAGGACGCGGAAGCCGCAGCCGCAGCCGCTGCTGCCGAGCAGGAAGCCGCCGCGACTGAAGCTGCCACCGAAGGCGAAGCCAAGAGCGAATAAACCGCTCGGCATCTGGAATGGAAAAGCCCGGCCGTCGCGCCGGGCTTTTTGTTTGAACCGGATTGACGCGGCGCCATGACGCATCTGCCGACGCACCCTGCGCCAGCCGGCATTTCCGGCTTTACCCCCGCCGCCGGCTTGGCGATAACAGGCCTGCCCGCCTAACGATTCCCCCGGATGCCGCCATGACCCATTCCATCGTCACCTGGAACATCAATTCAGTCCGCCTGCGTCTGGGCATGGTTCTGGACTTCCTGCAGCAATATCAGCCCGACGTGCTGATGCTGCAGGAGATCAAATGCACCAATGATCAATTCCCCGCCAATGCCTTCAGCGAGGCCGGCTATCCGCACCAGGCGGTGCATGGACAGAAGGGCTATCACGGCGTCGCCATCATCTCGAAATTTCCGCTGACCGACATTTCGAGCCGCGTCTTCTGCGAAATTCCCGAATCGCGCCACGTCTCCGCCCTGGTGGATCTGGGCCATGGCCCCTTCACCTTGCACAATTTCTACATTCCCGCCGGCGGCGACGAGCCCGATCCGCTGATCAACCCCAAATTCAAGCACAAACTGGGTTTCCTCGACGAGCTCAAGACCTGGTTCACTGAGCCCCTGTTCCAGCGCGGCCATCTCATTGCCGGCGATTTCAACATCGCCCCGCATGAAAACGACGTCTGGAGCCACAAGCAGTTGCTCAAAGTGGTCAGCCATACGCCGATCGAAACCGAAGCGCTTAACGCCCTGCTCGCCGGCGGCCATGGCTGGGTCGACCTGGTGCGCAAGCACGTGCCCTACGATCAGAAACTCTATTCCTGGTGGAGCTATCGCAGCCCCGATTGGAACAATGCCGACAAGGGACGGCGCCTCGACCATATCTGGTCCACCGCCGACATTGCCGAGCGCTCCATCGGCGCCGAAATCATCCGCCCCGCCCGCGGCTGGACCGACAAGCCATCGGACCACGTCCCGGTCATCGCCAGATTCGTGCGGCCGTAGCACGCCAAACGGAAATCCTCGGAACATGGCCTTGGTATCGGCAGGCGCGAATACGGGCGTTGGCCGGCGGTCCTAAGCGCCCTTCATCTTCCGCTTCAGCGGCTCCAGCGCATGCATATAGCGTCCGAGCTCCTGCTCGATCCGTTGCGCGGCGCGGGCGGCCAGTTCGGGATATTGCCGGGCGAGCTTGAGGAAAGCCGAACGCGGCACGAACAGCATTTCGCAATCGGTGACGGCGGTGAAGGTCACCGGACGCGGCTTGTCGATGATGAGGGAGGTCGGCGAGATGACGCTGCCGGCTTCACTCAGGGCATAGGGCTTGCCGGCTTCCGCGCCTTCATGCCGGGCCCTGATCGTGCCCTCGATCAGCACATAGGCGCCTTGCGGCACCTCTCCGGCTTGGTAGATGACGGCATCGGCCGCGAAATGCCGGCGGTCGCCGGCAAAGCCGAGCATGCGCAATTGCTCGTCATCGCAGATGTCGAAGAAATCGGCCTGGGCCAGAACCAAGGCCGCATCGTCCATTCTCATGAGAACCAGACCCGGATGCGCCACAGCCGCCCTGCGGGAAGCGGGCGACTGTGCAAGCTATAAGTCAGTTCTTGCCGGAAATGAACACGCCCATCCCTTTATCAGGGGACAAGCCGATAGCCGCCATCCTCGGTCACCAGCAGCCGTGCATTGGACGGGTCGCGCTCGATCTTCTGCCGTAGCCGGTAGATATGGGTTTCGAGGGTGTGGGTGGTGACGCGGTTATTATAGCCCCAAACCTCCTTGAGCAGAATATCGCGGGTAATGGTCTTGGGGCCCTGCCGGTAAAGATATTTCAAAATCGAAGTTTCCTTGTCGGTCAGGCGCACCTTGATGCCGTCATTGGTCTCCAGCAGCTTGGCCGCCGGCTGGAAGCTGTATTGCCCGATGGTGAACACCGCGTCCTCGCTCTGGTCGCGCTGTCGCAGCGCGGCATTGATCCGCGCCAGCAAGACCGGATAGCGGAAGGGCTTGGTGAGATAATCGTTGGCCCCGGCTTCGAAGCCCTTGATCTCGTCGGCATCGGTATCGTGGCCGGTCAGCATCAGTACCGGGCTCTTATAGCCTTCCTGACGCATTATCTTGATCGCCTCGCGACCATCCATATCCGGTAGCCCGACATCGAGAATGGTCAGTTCCACATTGTTTTCGCGCACCGCTTGCAGCGCGTCATTGGCCGTTGCAGCCTGAAGCACGTCAAATTCCGGTTCGGCCTTGAGCTGCTCCACCAAGGTCTGGCGCAGATCCGCGTCGTCGTCCACGACAAGGATGCGTCGCTTGTTCATTGTTTTCTCCGGTCTTTTCCGTCGTGACCGACCAAGGTCACATTATTGCGACCGGTTTTTGGCCAGCCAATCACATCGACGTTATTCAACGGCGGCAACGCGCGACCGGGGGCAAAAGTTGCAGCGTCGAACTGTGTCGGAGGGCAAATCGCTCCAGTAGCGCGATTGGAAGCCGGAGGGCTGAGCGCTATGCCCGAATGGCGCTCGCCTCCACCGCCCGCTGCCCGAACAGCGCCGATCCCACTCTTACATGAGTGGCGCCCATGGCAATGGCGGTTTCGAAGTCGCCGCTCATGCCCATCGACAACTGCTCGACCGCCGCCGCCCGGCCGAGCCTGGCCAGATGCGCGAAATACGGCCCAGGCGGTTGGCCATCGGGCGGAATGCACATCAGCCCGACGATTTCGAGCCCATGCAGGTCGCGGCAGCGGCGGACGAAATCCAGGGTCTCCGCAACCGGAATCCCCGCCTTTTGCTCCTCGCCGCCGATATTGACCTGCACGAAACAGGGCAGGCTCTTACCCGCCCGCTGCATTTCCTGGGCAAGAATGCTGGCGAGCCTGTCGCGATCGACTGATTCGATCACATCGAACAAAGCCACCGCCTCCCGCGCCTTGTTGGTTTGCAGCGGGCCGATGAGATGGAGCTCGATATCCGGATAGGCCGCCCGGAGCGCCGGCCATTTGACCTTGGCCTCCTGCACCCGGTTTTCCCCGAAGACCCGTTGGCCGGCCTGTAGAAACGGCTCGATGGCCACCGCCGGAAAGGTCTTGGACACCGCGACCAGTTGGACCGATTCGGGCGGCGCGCCGAAACGGCGGCGGGCCTTTTCCATGCGATTGGCAATATCGTCGAGCGCGGTTTGGGCGCTTGCGGCGCTCTCGGCCATGAGACGGCCCCGTTTCTGTTGACCTGATAGGGGATTTCTGATGATGGTCCGGTAACCAAAATCCCCTGAAAACGCAAGCTGCGCCGCCCTTTGCGGCAAGCCCCGGCGTTACATCTTGCAAGGACGACACCAGTGAGCGGCGAACGCTACAATCCGCGTGAAAGCGAACCGAAATGGCAGAAGGTCTGGGACGAGCGGCAGAGCTTCGTCACTGCCAATGATGACCCGCGCGAGCCCTATTACGTCCTCGAGATGTTCCCCTATCCTTCCGGCCGCATCCATATGGGCCATGTGCGCAATTATTCCATGGGCGACGTGGTCGCCCGCTATCACCGCGCCAAGGGCAAGAATGTGCTGCACCCCATGGGCTGGGACGCTTTCGGCCTGCCGGCGGAAAATGCTGCCATCGAGCGCAATATCCATCCCGGCACCTGGACCTATTCCAATATCGAGGCGATGAAGAAGCAGCTCAAGTCGATGGGCCTGTCCATCGACTGGACCCGCGAAATCGCCACCTGCTCGCCCGATTATTACCGGCATCAGCAGGCCATGTTCATTGATATGCTGGAAGCTGGGCTGGCTACCCGCAAAAGCTCCAAGGTCAATTGGGACCCGGTCGACATGACCGTCCTGGCCAATGAACAGGTGATCGACGGCAAGGGCTGGCGCTCCGGCGCCCCCGTCGAACAGCGCGAGCTGACCCAATGGTTCTTCAAGATCGCCGATTTCGCCGAAGAGCTGCTGAGCGCTCTCGACGGCCTCACCGATTGGCCGGAAAAGGTGCGCCTGATGCAGCGCAACTGGATCGGCAAGTCGGAAGGCTTGCGCATCCTGTTCGAAATCCTGCCCAACGGGAAGAACGACGCCAATTCGGTCGAGGTCTTCACCACCCGGCCGGACACCATTTTCGGCGCCTCGTTCATCGCGCTGTCGCCCGACCACAAGCTGAGCGCCGCTTTGGCGGCCGGCAATCCTGAACTGGCTGAATTCATTGCCGAATTCCACCGTCAGGGCACGGCGACGGAGACGCTGGAAAAGGCCGAAAAGAAGGGCATCTTCACCGGGCTGACTGTCAAGCATCCGGTCATCGAGGGCGCCACCCTGCCAATTTATGTCGCCAATTTCGTGCTGATGGATTACGGCACCGGCGCCATTTTCGGCTGCCCGGCCCATGACCAGCGCGATCTCGACTTCGCGCGCAAATATGACCTGCCGGTCATCCCGGTCGTATTGCCGCCCGGCGCCGATCCCGCCAGTTTTACGGTGGCGGACGAGGCCTATATGGAGGCCGGCACCATCTTCAATTCCGCTTTTCTCGATGGTCTTTCCATCGACGAGGCCAAGCGCGAGATCGGTGAATATTTCGGCGCCCGCCTTGTCGAGGGTAAACCGCAAGGCGCGGTGGAGATCAATTACCGTCTGCGTGACTGGGGCATTTCGCGCCAGCGCTATTGGGGCTGTCCCATTCCGGTGATCCATTGCCAGGTCTGCGGCACCATTCCCGTGCCCAAGAAGGACCTGCCGGTCGTGCTGCCCGACGATGTCAGCTTCGACAAGCCGGGCAATGCGCTGGACCACCACCCGACCTGGAAGCATGTCGACTGCCCGCAATGCGGCGGCGCGGCGCGGCGCGAAACCGACACCATGGACACATTCGTGGATTCGTCCTGGTATTTCGTCCGCTTCACTGCCCCCGATGCCGATACGCCCACCATTCCCGGGATTGCCGACCGCTGGCTGCCGGTGGACCAATATATCGGCGGCATCGAGCACGCCATTCTGCACCTGCTCTATTCGCGCTACTTCACCCGCGCCATGAAGGCCACCGGCCATGTCGGCCTGGACGAGCCCTTCAAGGGCCTGTTCACCCAGGGCATGGTGACCCATGAGACCTATAAGTCCGAGACCGGCGAATGGGTGGCGCCGGTGGATATCGTCTTCGACACCAATGGCGAGCAGCGCCTCGCCCGCCACGCCGCCAATGGCGCGCCGATCACCATCGGCTCGGTCGAAAAGATGAGCAAATCCAAGAAGAACGTCGTCGATCCCGACGAGATTGTCGCCGGTTACGGCGCCGACACCGCGCGCTGGTTCATGTTGTCGGATTCTCCGCCGGAACGCGATGTGCAATGGACCGAAGCCGGCGTCGAAGGCGCCAGCCGCTTCCAGCAGCGCGTCTGGCGCCTGGTTCAGGACATTGTCGGAATTGCCAAACAGTCTCCAGACGTTGTTGCTGAAAATGACGCCAATGCTCTGGGCTTGCGCAAGATCATTCACCGAGCGATCGCCGGTGTTGGCGAGGATATCGAAGATCTCAGCTTCAACCGCGCCGTGGCGCGCATCTACGAGCTGACCAATGCCTTGGCCAAGGCCAAGGATAGCGGGGCGAACGATCCGGCAATGGCCATGGCTCTGACCGAAGGCATTACTGCTTTGATCTTGTTGATCAATCCGATGATGCCACATCTGGCGGAAAGCTGCTGGGAGGCGCTGGGCAAGCAGGGATTGGTCGCCGATGCAAGTTGGCCGGAGGTCGATCCGGCTCTGCTGGTCGATGACGCGGTTACCCTGCCGATCCAGATCAATGGCAAGCGCCGCGCCGAGATCAATGTCGCCAAGGGCCTGCCCGCCCCCGAGGTGGAAGCCCTGGTCCTGGCATTGGAGCCGGTACAAAAGGCTTTGGCCGGGTCGACGCCGAAAAAGATCGTGGTCGTGCCCGACCGCATCGTCAATATCGTCGTCTAGCCCCGATGACCGCGCTCAAGGCCCATGAGGTCGCCCGCTATCTGGCGCGCCCCGATCTGGACGAGGGTATTTTCCTCGCCTATGGGCCCGATAGCGGCCTGGTTCGCGAGACGGCCCAGCGCCTGATCCGAAAATTGACCGGCGACGATCCCGCTTCGGCCAATATCACCATCTTTGACGGGCCGGAGCTGGCATCCGACCCGTCGCAATTGCTCCTGGAAGCCCGCTCCGACTCGCTTTTCGGCGGCAAGCGCATTATCAGGGTGCGCAACGCCACCAAGGCCCTAGTCCTGCCGCTGACCGAGCTGCGCGACGATCCCGGCGGCACCGCCATCGTGCTGGAAGCCGACAATCTGCCGCCCCGCGACGCCCTGCGTGCGCTGATCGAGGCCGCCAAGCTGGGTCGCGCCCTGCCCTGCTATCCCGATTCCGACGAGACCCTGATGGCCTTGATGCGGGAGACCTTCAATCAGGCCGGCATTCGCGCCGATGCTGATGTCGCTCCCACCCTGCGCGAGATCCTCGGCAACGACCGCGAGGTGACCCGCAGGGAGCTGGAAAAGCTGACCCTATATGCCGCAGCCAGCAAGACGCTGACCCGCGACGATGTGCTGCTGCTCTGCGCCGACAATGGCGCCTTGGCTGTGGATGCCATTCTGGACGCCACCGGCGGCGGCCATGCCGAAAAACTGGAACTGGCCCTCAACCGGGCCCTTGCCGCCAATATAAATCCGCAGCAATTGCTGGCGATGCTGACCAATCATTTCGCCAATCTCCGCCGCTGGCGCACCGAAGTGGATGCCGGAAAGCCAGCTCGCGCCGTGCTCGACGGGTTGAGACCCAAACCGCATTTTTCTCGAATCGGGGCGCTGGAGCAGCAATTGCGGCTCTGGACCGATGCCGCCCTGACGACAGCCAGCGAAAGGCTTCTGCAAGCCACATCCGATACCAGACGGCGTCCGGCCTTGTCAGAGACCATGCTTCGCCGAACCACGCTGGCCCTCTGCATGCTCGCCGCGGCGCATTAACACCGCGTTTTTCTGCGCGGTTTCACGTGGAACAGCAGATAATTCAGGCGCTTACCTGGTTCTGCCCGTCAAACGCAGGCAGAGATCGTCCAATTGTTCGAGCGTCCTATAGCGGATTTCGAGCTTGCCACCGCGTTCGGAATGGTTGAGCGCCACGCTCAGGCCCAAAGTGTCGGCGAGACGCCGTTCCAGCGCCAACGTATCGGCATCGCGCTGCTCATCATTGTCAGATAAAGGTTTGCGCCGAGGCAGGTCACGCTGCTGGCTGAGAGCTTCGGCCTCGCGCACCGACAAACCCTTATCGACGATCTGGCGCGCCAGGCCCGCCGGGTCCTCGACGGTGATCAGGGTCCGTGCATGCCCGGCCGTCAACGTGCCGCTGGCCACCATGCCCCGCACATCCTCCGGCAGGCGCAGCAGCCGAAGCGTATTGGCGACATGCGAGCGGCTCTTGCCGATGACCTGCGCCAGGTCCTGTTGCGTATATTCGAATTGCTCGATCAACTGGCCATAACCCATGGCCTCTTCCAGCGGGTTGAGGTCGGCGCGCTGCACATTCTCGATAATGGCGAGCTCCAGCGCCTCCTTGTCGTCGACCTCACGAATAATGACCGGAACGTCATGCAAGCCGGCCTTCTGCGCCGCCCGCCAGCGCCGTTCGCCGGCGATCAGCTCGAAAATATTCGGGTCCTCGCTCGGGCGCACCAATAAAGGTGACATCACGCCCTTTTCCCGGATCGAATTGGTCAGCTCTTCCAGCTGCTCGGCATCGAAAGAGCGGCGCGGATTGGCGCGATTGGCGATGATGAAATCGACCGGCAGTCTTTTGCTGCCCGATCCCGATTCGGTGACCCTGGCACCTTCCATCACGGCCATATCGCCGATCAATGCCGCCAGGCCCCGCCCCAGTCGCGTCGGTTTGTCGGTCATTATCGGCTCCTAGGCTGCATTCAGCCGCCGTTCGCGGCGGATCACTTCGGTGGCAAGGCGCAGATAGGCCTGGCTGCCGGCACATTTGAGGTCATAAAGCAGCGCCGGCTTGCCATAGGATGGCGCTTCCGACAGCCGCACATTGCGCGGGATCACCGTATCATAGACCAGCTCGCCCATTTCGCTGCGCACATCGGCCAGCACCTGTTCGGACAGATTGTTGCGCTTGTCGAACATGGTCATGACCACGCCCTGAATGGAGAGCCGCGGATTGAGCGTCGAGCGAATCTGCTCGATGGTCTGCAGCAATTGGCTGAGCCCCTCCAGCGCGAAGAATTCGCATTGCAGCGGCACCAGCACCGCATCGGCGGCCACTAATGAATTGACCGTCAGCAAGTTCAGCGATGGCGGGCAATCGATCAGAATATAGCTGACCGGCTGATCGTTGATACGCAATGCGCTCATATCCTTGACGGCATTGCGTAATTTGAACGCGCGATCAGCATGGCCGGCAATGGTCAGCTCGACGCCGAGCAGGTCCATGGTCGAGGGAACGATCGCCACATTGGGCACGCTGGTCATGATGGCCGCTTCCGGCACGCTGGCCTCGCCGACCAGCACATCATAGGCCGAGACAGCCCGCTCGGTCCGGGAAATGCCGAGCCCGGTGGAGGCATTGCCCTGCGGATCGAGATCGATAATGAGCACGCGCTCACCGATTGCCGCCAGGGCGGTGGCGAGATTGATCGCCGTCGTGGTTTTGCCCACGCCACCCTTCTGATTGGCCAAAGTCAAAATCCGGGGTGCCAAATTGGCCTCCGTATGCCGCTAACGCTCTGATTTCCGTCGCAGATTTGTGACCGTAAGGATCACGCCGCTCGGATCGATGTCACTGGGCTTTATTAACACATCGTGAACCCAATGCGCACCCGATTCGGTGAGCTCTTCAACATGTTCCCGTCCTTTATGCAATAAGGCGCGGCTTTTCACGCCAAAGAACGGTTCCATCCATGCACAAAGCTGCGGCATAGCCGCCAAGGCGCGCGAGGTGATGACGTCGGGAACGCCTGTTTCACGTGAATCAATATCCTCACTGCGGCGCCCGATCACCGTAACATCGAGGGCCAGCTCCCGGGCCACCGTCCGCAGAAAGCTTACTTTGCGGGCCGTCGGCTCGACCAGCACGAAGCGTCTGCGGCTGCCTTTGCTGGCAATGGCCAGCGGCAGAGCCGGGAAACCGCCGCCACTCCCCAAATCGAGAAAGAGCACATCTTCGGGCGAGGTCAGCGGCAATATTTGCAGGCTATCGGCGAAATGCCGTATCCAGATCTGCGCCAATGTTTCACGTGAAACCAGATTCTGTACCGACTGCCATGTTCGCAGCAGCGTGGCATAGGATTCCAGATCCGTGCCCACCGCCTCGATGGAGCGAGAAAAATAGGCGGCGTAAGGCGCTATTGCGGTGAAGTCAGCCATTAGCCGACCTGGCGCCACGCGCCCCGCCGAATCACCGCCAGCAATAAGGTGATGGCCGCTGGCGTCATACCGTCCACCGCTTGCGCCTGCGCAATGGTCTGAGGCTGTTGCTGGCTCAGTTTCTGGCGCAACTCGATCGACAGGCCCGATATCCCCATATAATCGAGACCGTCTGGAATGGCGCGTTGTTCGTCGCGGCGCATGCTCTCGATATCGGCCTTCTGACGGTCGAGATAGACCGCATATTGCGCGTCTATGCCCACCTGCGCCAGCACCGATGCATCGATATCCGCAACCTCGGGCCAGAGTTTGGTCAGATCCTCGGGCGTCAGGCTTGGATAGGAAAGCAGATCGAAAGCGCTGCGGCGCTTGCCATCCTCATTCACCGCCAACCCGGCCTTGCGGGCTTCGCTCGGTGAGGCCGAGAGCGAATGCAACAGCGCCCGGCAACCGTCCAGCGCGACGATTTTTTGCCGATAGGCGGCCTCGCGTTTTTCACCCACAAGCCCCGCTTGCAGGCCCAGGGCGGTCAGGCGCTGATCGGCATTATCGGCGCGCAGATGCAGGCGGAATTCCGCCCGCGACGTGAACATGCGATAAGGCTCGCTGACCCCGCGCCGCACCAGATCGTCGATCATGACGCCAAGATAGCTTTCGGTACGCGACAATATGATGGGATCGGCACCCTTGCTGGCCCGGGCGGCGTTGGCGCCGGCCAGCAGGCCTTGGGCGCCGGCCTCTTCATAACCGGTGGTGCCGTTGATCTGGCCTGCCAGGTAAAGGCCCGGCTGCCGCTTCAACTCCAGCGTGGGCCGCAATTCGCGTGGATCGACGTGATCATATTCGATGGCATAGCCGTGCTGCAGGATGCGCACATTTTCGAGCCCGGGCAAGGTGCGGAGGAAGGTGTCCTGCACCTCTGGCGGCAGCGAGCTGGAGACGCCATTGGGATAGATAGTGTTATCGTCCAGCCCCTCCGGTTCCAGAAAAATCTGGTGGCTGTCGCGATCGGCGAAACGGACCACCTTATCCTCGATGGATGGGCAATAGCGCGGACCGCGGCTCTGGATGCGGCCGGAATACATCGGTGAGCGATGCACGTTGGCGGCAATGATCGCATGGGTTTCCGCATTGGTACGGGTAATGTGGCAGGACACCTGCGGCGTGGTGATTTTTTCCGTCAGCGCCGAGAACGGTTCCGGCGCGTCGTCGCCCTTTTGTTCGTCAAGGATAGAATAATCGATGGAATCGCGCGCCAGCCGCGCCGGAGTGCCGGTCTTGAGCCGGCCCAATTGCAGGCCCAGTTTCTCGAGCCGCGTGGAGAGGCCAAGCACCGGATTCTCACCAATTCGCCCTGCCGGAAAGCTGATCTCGCCTTTATGGATCAAGCCACGCAGGAACGTGCCGGTGGTGAGCACCACGGCCTTGGCGCCGATAGAGGTACCGTCGAGCAGGCGGACCCCGCTGACCGCACCATTGCGCACCTCGATATCGTCAACCTCGGCCTCGATCACGTCGAGATTCGGCTGCGCAGAAATCGCCGCCTGCATGGCTTGCCGGTATAATTTGCGGTCGGCCTGGGCGCGTGGACCGCGCACGGCCGGGCCCTTGCGCCGATTGAGAACCCGAAACTGGATACCCGCCTGATCGGCCACCCGGGCCATCAATCCGTCCAGCGCATCGATTTCGCGCACCAGATGACCCTTGCCCAGACCACCGATCGCCGGATTGCAGCTCATCTCGCCAATCGTGGCGAAGCGATGGGTGATGAGTGCGGTCGGGACGCCCAGGCGCGCCGAAGCGGCAGCAGCCTCGGTGCCGGCATGCCCACCCCCGACAACGATGACGGCATAATCATTCATGACAGGTCTCCAGGACCCCCGACATAGGTCAATGTTTCACGTGAATCAATTCACGGCTCAGTATCCACGGTTTCACGTGAATCATTTGCCGATGCAGAAGCTGGAAAACAACCGGTCCAGGATGTGCTCGGCATCAAGGCGGCCAATCAGCCGCTCCAGCGCCGATGAGGCCAGGCGCAGCGATTCGGCCGCCAGTTCCCAATCACCCAGCGCCTCCCGCGCTTCGATCAAGGCCGCTAACGCATCGGTCAGGCTCGTACGATCCCGCTCATGACTGACCAGGGCCGGCTCACCGCCGGCCAAAGCCTCGCCCAGCGCCGCGAGCTTGTCGATCAAGATATCCAGCCCTGAACCGTTATAGACGGAAAGGGTCAGGTCGACATCGTCCATCATGCCGAGATCGGCCTTGGTGCCGATGGTCAGAACCTGTGCTGCGGTGGCGGGCCGCTCCGCCTCCTCCACATCCGGCGCTTTCAGCCATAGGACGATATCGGCGCCGGCAATAGCATCCTGGGCCCGTCGCACCCCTTCCGCTTCCGCTCGGCTATCGGTAGCGCGCAGGCCAGCCAGATCCAGCAGAATGAATAACTGGCCAGCGATATCGAGCGGCGTTTCGCGTACATCGCGGGTCGTGCCGGCTTCATCGGAAACGATGGCGATGTCGGATTTCGCCAACGCGTTGAGCAGGCTGGATTTACCGGTATTGGGCGCTCCCGCCAAGGCCACGCGAATGCCTTCCCGGACGATGCGGCCGCTATCGACCGAGGCCAGTGCCGTGGCAATGGCGCTTTCGAGTTCGGCCAGCTCTCGCAGCCATTCAGGAGGCAGGTCCTCGGCGACGTCGCCCTCGTCGGAAAAGTCGAGCCGCGCCTCGATTTCCGCTCGCAGATCGAGCAAGGCTTCTCGCCATTGCTCGATTTCTCGGGTCAGGCGCCCATCATAGCGGGCCAGCGCCTGCTGACGCTGCTTTTCGGTATCGGCATTGAGCAGATCGCCGAGCCCCTCAACGGAAACCAGGTCGAGCTTGCCGTTTTCAAAGGCGCGGCGGGTGAATTCACCGGCTTCCGCCAGCCGCAAACCCTGCTGCTCCAGCGCCGCCAGGATCGCCTTGACCGCGGCTACCGAGCCATGGACATGCAGTTCGGCGCAATCCTCGCCGGTAAAGCTGTGGGGTGCCGGAAAGAACACCACCAGGCCCTGATCCAGCCGGCGCTCCGAGCCAATATGGCGCAGCGCCAGTTTTCGCGGAGTGGGCACACCACCGGCAATGGCGGCCAGACTGGCCTGGACCAATGGCCCGGACAGCCGGATAACCGCCACTCCGGCCGGCAGGGAGCCGGAGGAGAGCGCCATGATCGTGTCGCCCGCCTGCATGAAGACTCCCGGCCGCTGGCCTCAAGTGTTCATCGAATCGAAGAAATCGGAATTGGTCTTGGTCTGGCGCACCTTGTCCATGAGGAATTCCATGGCATCGATCGTCCCCATTGGATTGAGGATGCGGCGCAGCACATACATCTTTTTGAGGATGTCCGGCTCGACCAGCAATTCTTCCTTGCGGGTGCCCGACTTGGTGATGTCCAGAGCCGGGAAGATCCGCTTGTCGGCGACCTTGCGATCGAGAATGATTTCCGAATTACCCGTGCCCTTGAACTCTTCGAAGATGACTTCGTCCATGCGGCTGCCGGTATCGATCAGCGCCGTGGAGATGATGGTCAGCGACCCGCCACCCTCGATATTGCGGGCGGCACCGAAAAAGCGCTTGGGGCGTTGCAGGGCATTAGCGTCGACGCCGCCGGTCAGCACCTTGCCGGAACTGGGCACGACGGTGTTATAGGCCCGGCCCAGACGGGTGATCGAATCCAGCAGGATGACCACATCCCGCTTGTGCTCGACCAGGCGCTTGGCCTTTTCGATCACCATTTCGGCAACCTGCACGTGGCGGCTGGCCGGCTCGTCGAAGGTCGAGGAAATAACCTCGCCGCGCACCGAGCGCTGCATATCGGTCACTTCTTCAGGACGCTCATCGATCAAGAGCACGATGAGATAGCATTCCGGGTGATTGGTGGCGATAGATTGTGCGATATTTTGCAACAATACCGTTTTACCGGTACGTGGAGGCGCAACAATCAAGGCGCGCTGTCCCTTGCCCAGCGGCGCGACCAGATCGAGCAAGCGCGCCGAGCGATCCTTGAGCGTCGGGTCCGGCAGTTCCATATGCAACCGCTCTTCGGGATAAAGCGGAGTAAGGTTATCGAAATTGACCTTGTGCCGGACCGCTTCGGGGTCTTCGAAATTGATGGTCGAAACCTTGACCAGGGCGAAATAGCGTTCGCCCTCCTTGGGAGAGCGGATTTCGCCCTCGACCGTGTCGCCGGTCCGCAGCCCGAACCGCCTGATCTGGCTGGGGCTGACATAGATATCGTCCGGGCCGGGGAGATAATTGGCGTCGGGGGAGCGCAGGAAACCGAAACCGTCAGGCAGCACCTCGACGACGCCTTCGCCGACAATATTGATGTCCTGAGCCGCCAATTCCTTGAGAATGGCGAACATCAATTCCTGCTTGCGCATAGTGGAGGCGTTTTCGACCTCCGATTCCTCGGCAAAGGCCAAGAGTTCGGCCGGCGATTTGGCCTTGAGCTCACTGAGCTTGATATTCTGCATGTATGCGACGGACCCTTGAGGGATTATCGGTAGATGAAAGTCAAAATGGGGAAAGTTCGGCACCGCGCAGCAACCAGGGCGGTCGCGCAGAAAGGGGATGCCTTGACCCCACATAGCGCGATCCAGCGCGTGTTTCAAGATTTAAACAGGTGGAATCGCGTGCCGCGCCGCAAAAATCTCGTGGCGAAAAGATTTCAAGCGCGAGGTCGGGCAAGCCCAACCTGCCCCGGCTGTCCCTGGATTCACGTGAAACTTCTCACCGGAAGCATTCAGGCCAGAAGCGTCTCCAACCTAAAACGGCCGCACGATTACCATGATCACGATGCCCACCATCAATACCGTCGGCACCTCGTTGATCATGCGGAAATATTTTTGTGGCTTGTCATTTTCATCCCTGGCAAACGCCTTGAGATGCCGGGCCAGCAAGCCGTGATAACCGCTCAATGCCAGAACCAGAGCGGCCTTGGCCCAGGGCCAGAACGAGCTCCAGTCGACGATGCCGTGACCGA
Source organism: Devosia sp. YIM 151766 (assembly GCF_030285925.1). Classification (NCBI taxonomy): domain Bacteria; kingdom Pseudomonadati; phylum Pseudomonadota; class Alphaproteobacteria; order Hyphomicrobiales; family Devosiaceae; genus Devosia; species Devosia sp. YIM 151766. The sequence continues at coordinate 3,146,976 of NZ_CP127251.1, forward strand.
TCATGGCGAGGCCGAAAATCCAGGTGGCGATCATGGCCGGGGTGGTGATGGCGCGAAACAGCCGCCGCTCCATCACCTTGAAAGTCTCCGATTGCGCCGAGCCGGCTTCAGACACCGAATGATAGACGAACAGGCGCGGCAGATAGAGCAAACCGGCCATCCAGGCGATGACCGAAATCACATGCAGGGCCTTGAACCATTCGATCATCTTCCAGCTCCTAACCGTGCTTGACCAGTTCCACCAGCCGCTCGACATGAGCAATCGGCGTTTCCGGCACGATACCGTGGCCAAGATTGAAAATATGCGGGCGATCCGCAAAGGCGGCGATAATGGCCTCGACCTGCTTTTCCATCGCTTCGCCGCCGACCACAAGCCGCAAGGGATCGAGATTGCCCTGCACCGGCAGGTCGGCCGGCAGATGCGAGCGGACGAAATCCAGCGGCGTCGCATAATCGACGCCCAGGGCATTCACGCCGGTCATCTGGGCATAGCGCGCCATATTGCCGGCGCCGCCGCGCGGAAAGCCGATGATCGGAGCATTGGGAATGCGCTGGCGCAGGCCTTCGACGATGCGCCTGTTCGGGTCGATGACCTGGCGGACAAAGGAAGCATCGTCCAGATTAAGCGCCCAGCTCTCGAAAATCTGCACCACATCGGCCCCGGCTTCGAGCTGGGCCGCCAGGTAATCGATGCTGGTCTCGACCAGCATGTCCATCAGACGATCGAAAGCCGCTGGCTGCTCCAGGGCGAAGCGTCGCGCCACCCATTGGTCCGGCGAGCCGCGGCCATTGAGCATATAGGTCGCCACCGTCCAGGGCGCGCCGCAAAAGCCGATCAGCGTCTTGTCAGCCGGCAATGTAGCGCGTAGCCGGCGGATGGTTTCGAGAACCGGCGCCAGATGCGCGCTGGCCCGAGCCGGCTCGAGCCTGTCGATGCCTTTGACATCAAGCGGCTCGAGGATCGGACCTTCACCGGTTTCAAAGCGGACCGACTGGCCCAGCGCGTCGGGAATGACCAGGATATCGGAGAACAGGATCGCCGCATCCAGGTCGAAGCGGCGCAGCGGTTGCAGCGTCACCTCGGCCGCCAGTTCGGGATTGTAGCAGAGATCGAGGAAGGTTCCCGCCTGCTTCCTGGTCTCGCGATATTCAGGCAGGTAACGGCCGGCCTGCCGCATGATCCACATTGGCGGTCGGTCCTGGCGCTGCCCCAGCACCGTCGCCAGCAGAGGTTTATGTACCACCGGATTCATGTTTTCGACCCTTCCAAATCCCAAAAGGAATCTTTCTTTCTTAGTTTCTTTATCATCATGACGGTGTTTTGCGGCAATTCCGTCCGCTCCACAATCGCCACCCATGGTGACACTTGCGCGCAGCGTCATGGTTAACAGAGTGTGAATTGCTTTCTGGCGCGCTGTCCCGACGTCGCCGCCTCAATCCTTAACAAAAGCTTAACCGGCGGACTCCCGAGTCAACGATTCGATTCTGCCTGTGGACGCGGCAGAGAATATCGCGGCGCGCCGCCTTGGCCTTATCCCCAGACCTATCCCATGCCTCCACCGGCCAGCCGGCCGGGTCGAGTTGTTAATGTTTTATTAGCCAAGTCGAACAAACCGGCCGCTGCGGGAAAGTTACGAGTCTTGCCCACAGATGGCGCTTGAGCTGGGGATGAGTGTGTGGAAAACATGGTTTCATGCTGATCCTTGCATCCACCAGCGCCACCCGCAAAGCCTTGCTGGACAAGGCCGGATTGCGCTTCGAAGCCATCCCGGCGGCAATCGACGAGCGGGGCATCGAAGGCGAAGCCATGGCGATCGGCGCCGATGGCGGCGACCTGGCGCTGCTCTTGGCGCAGCGCAAGGCCGAATCGGTTTCGCGCCTGCACCCGGGCGCTTTGGTGATCGGAGCGGACCAGACTTTGACCCTGGGTCGGGAGTTTTTACACAAGCCCGGAAGCCGCGCCGCCGCTGCCGCCCAGCTCGACCGCCTGCGTGGCCGGACCCATCGCCTCCATGCCGCCGTCACCCTGATGCGCGATGCTGATCTGCTCTGGTCGGACGTCCAGATGGCGGAATTGACCATGCGCGAATTTTCCGCTGCCGAACGCGATGCAGTGCTCGCCGTGGAGGGCGATGCCATCCTATCTTCGGTCGGCTCCTACCGGCTGGAAGGCCCCTCCATCCGCCTGTTCGAAAATGTCAGCGGCGATTATTTCACCATTCTCGGCCTGCCGCTGCTTCCCTTGCTTGCCGCATTGCGCGATATGGCCCCCGACCTCCTTCTTACCAGGGCTGAACCTTGACCATTAAGGCCTTCGTTATCGGGCATCCGATCGCCCATTCCCGCTCGCCGCTCATTCACGGCACCTGGCTGGCCGAATATGGCATTGACGGCGCCTATGAAGCGATCGATGTGGCGCCGGCCGACTTGCCGGCTTTCTTTGAGCGTCTGCGTAGCGGCGAGTTTGCTGGCGGCAACGTCACCATTCCGCACAAGGAGGCGGTATTCGACCTGTGCGACAGCGTCGACGAGCTTGCCAGGCTGATCGGAGCCGTCAACACCCTGGTCGTCAGCGACGGCAAGGTTCACGGCACCAATAGTGATTATCTCGGTTTCCTGGGCAATCTCGACGCCAATGCTCCCGGCTGGTCGGATGGGTCCGACGATGCGCTGATCATCGGCGCCGGCGGCGCGGCGCGTGCCGTGCTGGTGGCCTTGCGCCGGCGCAGGGGCGGCAAGGTACATGTGCTCAACCGCACCCTCGCCAATGCTCAGGCATTGATCGCCGAGATTGATGGTCCGTTCGAAGCCCACGGCTTCGATGCCTTTGCCGAACTGGCCCCGCGGACGGGCCTGGTGGTCAATACCAGCGCCATCGGCATGCATGGCAGCCGCTTCGACTGGCTGGACCTGAGCCTCCTGCCCAAAAATGCCCTGGTCACCGATATCGTTTATACGCCCCTGATCACGCCGCTGTTGGCCGAAGCCCGGGCCGCGGGCCTGCACATTGTCGACGGGCTCGGCATGCTGCTGCATCAGGCCGTTCCCGGCTTTGCCGCCTGGTTCGGGATAACGCCGCAGGTGACGCCGGATCTGCGCGCCCGGGTCGAAGCGGCGCTGGACCGGCATTGATGCGCCGGATCGGCATAACCGGCTCCATCGCCACCGGCAAATCCACCCTGCTGGCCGCCTTCGCAAAAGCCGGCGTGCCAGTGCTTTCCGCCGATGACGTGGTGGCCGAACTCTATGCCGGTCCCGCCATCGCTCCGGTCGAGGCCCTGTTTCCAGGCGTCGCCAAACATGGTCGCATCGACCGGCAGGACCTGGCCAGGCGCCTCGCCGCCGATCCTTCCGGCTTCGCCCGGCTCGAAGCCGTGGTGCATCCATTGGTGCGCGAAAGGATCGCCCAATTCCTGACCGCCGCCGAAACGGCCGGCGAGGCGCTGGCCGCCGTGGAAGTGCCGCTCCTGTTCGAAAGCGGACACGATTATGACTTGGATGCCATCGCCGTGACCCATGTGGACGAGACGATCCAGCAAGAGCGCATCCTCGCCCGGCCGGGCATGGACGTGGATAAGATGCAGACTATGCTTGCCCGGCAGCTGCCGCAGGCCGAAAAGATGAAGCGGGCCACCTGGCTCTTCGATACGGCGCAGCCGAGGCGGGCCATCGACGATCAGGTCGCCGAACTGGTCGCGGGCATCAGAGCGGAAACACAAGCGTAATGATCAGGGAAATCGTCCTCGATACCGAAACCACCGGCCTCTCGCCGCAAGGGGGCGACCGCCTGGTGGAAATCGGCTGCGTCGAATTGATCAACCACATTCCCACCGGCAAGCATTTCCACGCCTATATCAATCCCGAGCGCTTCATGCCGGAAGAAGCCTTCCGCATCCATGGATTGGGAGACGACTTTCTGGCCGACAAGCCGCTGTTCAAGGCAGTGGCGTCCGAGTTCCGGGATTTCATCGGCGATGCGACGCTGGTGATCCACAATGCGTCCTTCGATATGGGTTTCCTCAATGCCGAGCTCGAATGGGCCGGACTGGCCCGGCTCACCAATACGGTGATCGATACCGTCATGGTGGCGCGCCAGAAACATCCGGGCGCCCGGGTCAGCCTTGACGCGCTGTGCAAGCATTACGGCATCGATAATTCCCGCCGCACACTGCATGGCGCGCTGCTCGACAGCCAGATTCTCGCCGAGGTCTATCTGGAGCTGATCGGGGGCAAGCAGGTCAGCCTGGCCCTGGTCGCCGAGGTGGAAACCACCACGATCAGCCTGACCCGGACGCGCACCGCCGTCACGCCCCGCCCCGTCGCGCTGCCGGGTCGGATCAGCGCCGCCGAGGCCGAGGCCCATGCCGCCTTCATCGCCAAAATGGGCGAGGGCGCCCTTTGGACCCGATATCGGGCCAGCGAAGCCGCCGAATAAAAAAAGCCCCGGCGGACCGGGGCTTTTGCAAGCGATATGCGATCGGCTCAGTTGAGCTTTTCGCCTTCTGCCGGCGCCACCGGGGCATCGGTCGCGGCGCCGCCGCCCTGCTGGGCCGCGAGCTTGGCCAGGTTCTGACGGTAGATGGCGGCGAAATCCACCGGTTCCATCATCAGCGGCGGGAAGCCGCCCTGCTGGGTGACGCTGGCCAGCACCTGGCGCGCGAAGGGGAAGATCAGGCGCGGGCATTCGATCATCAATAGCGGCGACAATTGCGCTTCCGGCACGTTCTTCAGCCGGAAAATACCGCCATAGACCAGCTCGACATTGAACAGCACGGTCTCTTCGCGATTGGCCTTGGCGTTGAGCGTCAGCTCGATCGCGTAGATTTCGTCACTCTGCTTCTTGACGCCGACGGCGATGGAAACGTTGAAGGCCGGATTCGCCCCGCCGGCCAGCAGCGTTCCGGGCGCGCCGGGATTTTCGAAGGAGAGATCGCGGATATACTGGCCCACCAGATTCATGCTGGGCGCGGTTCCGGGCTGCGGCGCTGCCGCGCCCTGATTGTCATCGGCCATTACTTGGTCCTTCTTGCAGACGAATTTTGAGGAAATCTGGCCGGCTGGCTAGCATTTTTGCGCCATCCGAACAAGCCGAGCCCGCTAGGATCGGTCCTTGTCCCGGTCATTGTCGTTAAGATCGATATATTTGGGATTATGGTCCTGCGACCCGGACGGATCGCCGTGGCTGCGATAGGTCGTGGTGGTTTCGACCACGCGAACGCGCCCGGCCAGCGCTGAAAAAATCGAGGCGCGGACCGGCGGCAATAACAGGATCAGCGCCGCGATATCGCTGAGAAAGCCCGGAACGACCAGCAGCAATCCCGCCAGCCCGATCATCATCGTGTCGAACATCGTGCGGCCCGGAATGGTGCCGGCATTGACATTGGAGCGCAGCCGCGAAACCACGTCCAGCCCCTGCCGGCGCAGCAGCAGCATTCCGGCAATGGCCGCCAGGATCACCAGTGCCAGCGTCGGCAATAGCCCGATGGCGCGGCCGACCACGATGAACATGGCGATTTCGGCGAGAGGCAGCAGCAGGAAGCCGAGAGCAAAAAAACGGGCCAAGAGCGGGTCCTTGTCTGGGGACGATGGGAAAGGGCGCGGCAAAATGCAACCTCCGCCCATCGTGAACTGGTTTTGAGCTAAAGCTTTGCCTATATATAGGACCGGTTTGGCGCGAAACGAGCGCCGCAATGTGTTTTTGTTCTAGCCTCGCGCGCAAGGTGCCCCATTCATGGACGATTTTCTCGACCTGCCGACCCTCATCGCCATCGTCGTGGCCATCTTCGTGCTGTTCCGGCTGCGCTCGGTCCTCGGCACGCGCACCGGCAATGAACGTCCGCCGGTCGATCGCTCGCGCTCGACCCCGGTGGAGAAGAAGGCCGGGGCCAATGACGATACGGTGGTGCCGCTGCGTCCGCGTCCCGTGGCCGCCCAGCCCGATCTCGATGACGAGCGCCGCGCCCGCAAGCTCGAGGCCGAGATCGAGCAGGCTGCGGGCGGCAACGAGGCGCTGGCCACCGGCCTCAAGGAAGCGGCCGAGGCCGATCCGACCTTCACGCCGAAATCCTTCCTCGATGGCGCCAAGCAGGCCTATGAGATGATCGTCACCGCCTTTGCCGAAGGCGACCGCCAGACGCTGAAGAATCTTCTCGAAAAAGACGTGTTCGACGGCTTCCAGCGCGCCATCGCCGATCGCGAGGCTGCGGGCCAGACAGTCGATTTCACCTTTGTCGGCCTGCCCAAGATCGCCATCGCCGATGCCGAATACGACAAGAAGAACGTGCTGGTCACCGTCGATTTCCATGCCGAAGTTGTCTCCGCCACCCGTGACAAGGTCGGCAATCTGGTCGAGGGCAATGCCGATCAGGTGCAGACCATTGCCGATGAATGGACCTTTGCCCGCAATCCCAAATCGCGCGATCCGAATTGGAAGGTCATTGCGACGAGCCAGCTCGACTGATTTCCCGCGGCAGGGCCGACCTCGATGTCCAAGCGCGTTTCCCGGCGCCTGCCGCACGACTTTCACCTTTGGACCGGCGTGGCCGCCACCGTCGAACCGCTGCGGCGCAAGCGGCTGTTGAACCTGGGCTCCGGGACCCTGCCGGTGCCGGAAGCCGAACCGGCGCCCCGGATCAAGGCCCCGCCCCGGCCGCTCCAGCCCGGCAAGCCATTCCTGCCCCCCTATCAGGCCCCCATGCCCGCCGCCGCGGCGGACAAGGCCGTCGACCCGGCCATCCATAAGAAGGTCCGGCGCGGCCGTATCGACATCGACGGCACCATCGATCTGCATGGCATGACCCAGAGCCAGGCCCGCGAGGCCCTGCGCCGCTATATCGGGGCGCGAGCGGCGCGGGGCGACCGCACCATTCTCGTCATCACCGGCAAGGGCCTTAAGACCGATAATGATTACGTCGCAGCCATGACCGAACGAGGAATATTGCGCACCATGCTGCCGATCTGGCTATCCGAGCCGGGGCTGTCGCAACTGGTCTCGGGCTGGAGCATGGCGGCGCGCGGCCATGGCGGCGAGGGGGCGTATTATGTGCGCCTGCGCCGGCAATGACCCCGCTGGGCGCTAAATTGCGGGCGATGCGCGAGGCGCGCGGCATTTCATTGAAGGAAATGGCGGCGGCGCTCAACGTGTCCAGCGCCTATCTGTCGGCGCTCGAACATGGCCGCCGCGGCCAGCCCACCAGCTTCCTGCTTCACCGCATCATCGCCTTCTTCAATGTCATCTGGGACGAAGCCGAGGAATTGCAGCGTCTCGCCGAGATTTCCGACCCCAAGGCCAGTATCGATACCGGCGGGCTGGCGCCGGAAGCGACGGAACTCACCAATCGGCTGCGCGATAATATCGGGCGGCTGGAGGTCGAGGATCTGAAATTCCTGCGGGACGAACTGGTCAAACGCGCGGGGCGGAAGCGCTGACCCAGCGACGCTCTCGATCCGGCCCTCCTCCTTGAAGGGGGAGGTTGGGAGGGGTGCTTACGCGCGGAGAGCATACCGTCCCCAACCCAGCTTCGGAGAGCGCAAAAGCGCCGCTACAGCACGAACTTGGACAGATCGGTGTCCCCGGCCAGTACACCCACCTTGTCCTGGACGAAGGCGGCATCGATCTTGATGGTCTGGCCATTGCGGTCCGGGGCGTCGAAGGAGATTTCCTCGACCAGCCGCTCCATCACCGTCTGCAACCGCCGCGCGCCGATATTCTCGACGCTGGAATTGACCTTGACCGCTGCGTCGGCAATCGCCTCGATGGCGTCCTGGGTCACCTCCAGAGTGACGCCTTCCGTGCTCATCAGGGCCACATATTGCTTGATCAGGCTGGCTTCGGTGTCGTTGAGGATGCCGATGAAATCTTCGCGCGTCAGCGCCTGCAATTCCACCCGGATCGGCAGGCGGCCCTGCAATTCCGGCAACAGGTCGCTTGGCTTGCTCAGATGGAAGGCACCCGAGGCGATGAACAGGATATGGTCGGTCTTGACCGGTCCGTATTTGGTGGCGACGGTCGTGCCCTCGATCAGCGGCAGCAGATCGCGCTGCACGCCTTCGCGCGATGGCCCGCCCTGTACGCCGCCCTCGCGGACCGCGACCTTGTCGATCTCGTCGATGAAGACGATGCCGTGGTTTTCCACCAGCTCGATGGCCTCGGTCTTGAGCTGGTCCTGATCGAGCAGCTTGTCGGCTTCCTCGGCGATCAGCGGCTCATAGGCGTCCTCGACCTTGATCTTGCGCTTGACGCCGCGCCCGCCCATGGCCTGCTTGAACATGTCCGACAGATTGATCATGCCGATGCCGCCATTGGGCATGCCCGGTATCTCGAATCCGCCACTGCCCGGGGAAGGCTGCATCTCGATCTCGATTTCCTTGCCATCGAGTTCGTTGCTCCGCAGCTTGGCGCGGAAGCTGTCGCGGGTGGAGGGCGTGGCCGAGGTGCCGACCAAGGCGTCGAGCACCCGTTCCTCGGCATTGTGATGCGCCTGAGCCTGAACGTCGCGGCGGCGCTTGTCGCGCAACACGGTGATCCCGGCTTCCACCAGGTCGCGAACGATCTGCTCGACATCGCGGCCGACATAGCCGACCTCGGTGAACTTGGTGGCTTCCACCTTGACGAAGGGCGCCTGGGCGAGGCGGGCAAGGCGGCGCGAAATCTCGGTCTTGCCCACGCCGGTGGGCCCGATCATCAGGATATTCTTCGGCGTCACCTCGCGGCGCAATTCGGGGCTGAGCTGCTGCCGGCGCCAGCGATTGCGCAGCGCCACGGCGACGGCGCGCTTGGCATCGGCCTGGCCGACGATATGGCGGTCGAGCTCCGAAACGATCTCGCGCGGGGAAAAATTGGTTTCACTCATTGGTCTGTCACTTTCCGGACCGCTCAAGAGCCGGTCGCTGCGGTCGCCGCCAGAAGCCGGCGACAGGTAATTTAGTCGAGCGCGATGGTTTCCATGGTCACATTGCCATTGGTATAGACGCAGATCTCTTCCGCGATCTTCATGGCGCGGTGGGCAATGTCCTCGGCGTCGAGCTCGGTGGCCTGGTGCAGGGCCAGCGCCGCCGAATGGGCGTAATTGCCACCCGAGCCGATGGCGATGACGCCATGATCGGGGGTGAGCACGTCGCCATTGCCGGTCAGCACCAGCGTGTCGGTCTTGTCGGCCACGATCATCATGGCTTCGAGCTTGCGCAGATAGCGGTCGGTGCGCCAATCCTTGGCCAGTTCGACCGCGGCGCGCATCAATTGGTCGGGATATTGCTCGAGCTTGGCTTCCAGCCGCTCGAACAGGGTGAAGGCATCGGCGGTCGAGCCGGCAAAGCCGCCGATCACCTTGCCGCCGGCGAGGCGCCGCACCTTCTTGGCGCTGTGCTTCATCACCGTCTGGCCCATGGAAACCTGGCCATCGCCGGCCACCACGACCTTGTTGCCCTTGCGCACGGAAACGATGGTGGTCCCATGCCAGCCGGGAAAATTACTGTCACTCATTGGGGGAGATACTCCGAACTGTTGGCTGATATTTAGGGGCGTCGGCGCGGATTGCAACCGAAGCGGCCCTAACCCGATCTTCACGCGGGCGTGCCTATCTGCTAGGGAGCGCCCGAACGCCGGAGAACCCCCATGCGCACAGCACAGATCGCCCGCAAGACCAACGAGACCGAGATTGCCGTCTCCATCGATCTCGACGGCACCGGCAGCCATTCCATGCAGACCGGCGTGGGTTTCTTCGATCACATGCTGGACCAGCTCTCCCGCCACTCGCTGATCGACATGGATGTCGCCTGCAAGGGCGACCTGCATATCGATAGCCACCACACGGTCGAAGATGTCGGCATCGCGCTGGGCCAGGCGATCAAGCAGGCGCTCGGCGACAAGAAGGGCATTCGCCGCTATGCCAGCTGCGACCTGCCCATGGACGGTACGCTGACCCGCGCCGCGCTCGACGTTTCCGGCCGCGCTTTCCTCGTCTTCAAGGCCGAGTTCAGCCAGAATAAGATCGGCGACATCGATACCGAGCTGTTCCGCGAATTCTTCCAGGCTCTGGCCATCAATGCCGGGGTCACGCTGCATATCGAGAATTTCTACTTCGACAACAATCACCACCTGGCCGAATCGATGTTCAAGGCCGTGGCCCGGGCCCTGCGCGAGGCGGTGGCAATCGATCCGCGCGCCGCGGACCGTGTGCCCAGCACCAAGGGCACGCTCTGATCTCGCTGGAGCGAAAGGCTTTCACCATTGTGGTTTTTGCACTAGATCAGCGCTGGGCTGATCCCCGAGGCTGCACCAAGAACTTGCCATGAGCATTATCGCCATCATCGATTACGGCGCCGGCAATCTGCGTTCGGCCGCCAAGGCCTTCGAGCGGGTGGCCCATGAGCGGGCCCAGGGCGACGCGATCATCGTCACCGCCGATCCCGATCAGGTCCGCAAGGCCGATCGCATCATGTTGCCCGGCGTCGGCGCCTTCGCCGATTGCAAGGCCGGGCTCGATGCCGTGCCGGGCATGGTCGAGGCGCTGGAAGAAAAAGTCATAGAGGGCGGCGCGCCGTTTCTCGGCATCTGTGTCGGCATGCAATTGCTGGCCAGCGAAGGCCGCGAAAAAACCGTCACGCCGGGCCTGAACTGGATTCCCGGTGCCGTCGAAAAGATCGCCCCGGCCGATCCGGGCCTGAAGATTCCGCATATGGGCTGGAACACCATTGCCTTGGCTCGGCCCCATGCGCTGCTGGACGGGATCGAACCGGGGCTGCATGCCTATTTCGTCCATTCCTATCACTTCAGGACCGACGATCCGGCGCAGCTCATCGCCACCACCGATTATGGTGGCTCGCTGACCGCCTGTGTCGGCCGCGACAATATTTTCGGCACCCAGTTCCACCCGGAAAAAAGCCAGGCGCTGGGACTGAAGCTGATCGAGAACTTTTTAGGATGGACGCCGTGATCCTCTTCCCCGCCATCGATCTCAAGGATGGCCAATGCGTGCGCCTCAAGCTCGGCGATATGGACCAGGCGACTGTTTTCAACGACGACCCGGCCGCCCAGGCCAAATCGTTCGAAAGCCAGGGCTTTGACTATCTGCATGTCGTCGATCTCAATGGCGCCTTTGCCGGCGAGAGCGTCAACGGTGCCGCGGTGGAGGCCATTCTCGACAGTGTGAACTTCCCGGTGCAGCTCGGCGGCGGCATCCGTACCCTGGCCCATATCGAAACCTGGCTCGACAAGGGTCTTGCCCGCGTCATTCTCGGCACTGTGGCGGTGCGCGATCCGGCTCTGGTGAAGGAGGCCGCGCGGCGATGGCCGGGCCAGGTCGCGGTCGGCATCGATGCCCGTGGCGGCATGGTGGCGGTCGAAGGCTGGGCCGAGACCTCCGAGCTCTCGGTGATCGAACTGGCCAAGCGCTTCGAAGGCGCCGGCGTCGCCGCGATCATCTATACCGACATCGACCGCGACGGCATCCTGGCCGGCATCAATTGGGATTCGACCCTGGACCTGGCCCGCGCCACCGCCATTCCGGTCATCGCCTCGGGGGGGCTCGCCTCCATGGCCGATATCGAGCGTATGACGCGCCCGGAATATCAGGTGCTGGAAGGCGCCATTTCTGGGCGGGCGCTTTACGATGGCCGTATTGATTCACGTGAAGCATTGGCCAGGCTGAAAGCGGCATGACGGCGAAAGGCCCGCCAAAATTTCCCTATTGGGCCTATGCTCTGGTGCTGCTGGCCATCCTGATCTTCGCGCTCTGGCCTTTGGCTTCGGTCTATCTCACCTATCTCATTGCCGACGCCAATGGCTGCCAGGTCAATGAAGCCCGGGTGCAGCCCTGCCTGGTCTTGGGCGCCGATTGGGGTGGCCTGCTCTATAATATGGGGGTAATGGGCTGGTTCATGCTGGCCACCCTGCCCCTGGGCGGCGGGGCGTTTCTGGTCTGGCTTGCCAGTCTCATCATCCACCGTCTCGCCTGGGGACAGAAACAGAAGGTCTAGCGGTATGAGTTTGAAGACCCGCATCATTCCCTGTCTGGATGTCGCCGGCGGCCGGGTGGTCAAAGGCGTGCAATTCGTCGATCTGGTCGATGCCGGCGATCCGGTCGAGGCGGCCAGGGCCTATGACGCGGCCGGGGCCGATGAATTGACCTTTCTCGACATCACCGCCAGCCATGAGGGCCGCGACAATATTTTCGACGTGGTGGCGCGCACGGCCGAGCATTGCTTCATGCCGGTGACCGTGGGCGGCGGCGTCCGCTCCATCGAGGATATCCGCAAGCTTCTGCTGGCCGGTGCCGACAAGGTGGCGATCAATTCGGCGGCGGTCACCGATCCCGATTTCATCGCCCGCGCCGCCGACAAATTCGGCAATCAATGCATCGTCGTCTCGGTGGATGCCAAGCAGCGCCTCGATCAGGGCCTGGGCGGCGACAACCGGTCCGAATGGGAAATCTACACCCATGGCGGCCGCAAGCCGACCGGTATCGACGCGGTGGAATTCGCCGCCCGCATGGTCGAGCGTGGCGCCGGCGAATTGCTGGTGACCTCGATGGATCGCGACGGCACCAGGTCCGGCTTCGACCTCAAGCTCACCCGCGCCATCGCCGATTCCGTGGCGGTGCCGGTCATCGCCTCAGGCGGCGTCGGCACGCTGCAACATCTGGTCGACGGCGTCATCGAAGGCCATGCCAGCGCCGTGCTCGCCGCCTCGATCTTCCATTTCGGCACTTTCACCATTCCCGAGGCCAAGCGCTACATGGCCGCGCACGGCATCGCCATGCGCATGGACTTCGCCGACGGTCCAAGGGGCGAATGAATGGCCTTGAGAGCTATGCTCGAAAGACGGGGCCTGACCCGAAGGTTGCAGGTGACGAAAGCGCCTGCATCGTGATTTAAGGCACCTCAGCGGAGGGGACACACCGATGAACCTTGAAGAACTCGAAGCCCGCGTCGCCATGCGCGCCGCCGCCTCGCCCGAGGACAGCTATACGGCCCGGCTCATCGCCCGCGGCATGAACAAGGCGGCGCAGAAGCTGGGTGAGGAAGCCATCGAGGCCGTCATCGCTGCCGTCAGCGGCGACAAATCCGAGCTGGTCAAGGAAAGCGCCGATCTGCTCTATCACCTATTGGTGGTGCTCAACGCCGCCGGCGTGCCGCTGGCCGAAATCATGGCCGAACTCGAGGCCCGCACCGCCCAGTCCGGCCTGGCCGAAAAAGCCTCCCGCACGGAGAGTTTCTGAATGGCCAAGCGCCCGGTCGCCGTCGATCCCTATCGTCATTTCACCAAACAGCAATGGAGCGAGCTGCGCAACGGCCAGCCCATGACGCTGACCGAGGATGACATCAAGCGGCTGCGCGCCCTGACCGACCCGATCTCGCTGGCCGAGGCCGAGGAAATCTATCTGCCGCTATCGCGCCTGCTGGCCTATTACGTCGAGGCCATCCAGGGGCTCAACCAGGTTTCCACCCGTTTCCTCCACGCGCCCAGCGACAAGGTGCCGTTCATCATCGGCGTCGCCGGTTCGGTGGCGGTGGGCAAGTCCACCACGGCGCGCATTCTCCAGGCGCTGCTGTCGCGCTGGCCCTCCAGCCCCAAGGTCGATCTGGTCACCACCGACGGGTTCCTGCATCCCAACAGGGTACTCGAGGAACGCGGCCTGATGCAGCGCAAGGGCTTTCCGGAAAGCTATGATCGCCCCCGCTTCGTCAATTTCCTCGCCGATATCAAGTCGGGCAAGGAACAGGTCGCCGTCCCGGTCTATTCCCACCTGGTCTATGACGTGGTGCAGGGCGAGCAGGTGATCATCGACCGTCCCGATATCCTCATCGTCGAAGGCCTCAATATCCTGCAGCCCGGCGAGCTGCCGCGCGACGGTGCGCCGATCCTCTTCGCCTCCGACTTCATCGATTTTTCGATCTATATCGACGCCGAGCTCGATGACCTGCGCGACTGGTACATCACCCGCTTTTTCCGCCTGCGCGAAACCGCTTTCCGCGATCCCACCTCCTTCTTCCGCAAATTCTCGGAGATGAGCGAGGAAGAGGCCGGCATCTTTGGCCGCCAGGTCTGGGAAAGCATCAACCTGCCCAACCTGGTCGAAAACGTGCTGCCGACGCGCGGCCGGGCGGATTTGATCCTCAAAAAGGGCAAGGACCACCGGGTCGAGGACGTGAAGCTGCGGCGGCTATAGGGCGGTCCGGTTCCTTTGCAGAACCCGTTTCCGCCCCATCGCCGGTTCAGAGTGTAAGCGCTCCGGCCATGTCTCCCCCTCGTCACCCTCGGGCTTGACCCGAGGGCTCTTCTGGGCGCCGCAAACATGGGCTGCGGAGACCGAGCGACGATCCGTCGGCACGACCCATCAATACGTCCCCGGCTGCGGCTGGTTGAGGATGATGAGATTGCCATCGGGGTCGCGCAGCTTCGCCGTCTTGAAGAAATCCCCGATCGCCTTGGCCACCGGCTTGAGCCCATGGGTTTCAAGTCGCGCCAATTCCTCGGTGATGTCGTCGACGATCAGAAATACCACGCTGGCCCCGGCCCGGTCCTCGTCGGTCATCACATGCACCCAGCCGCCCCCGGGCAGCTTCCATTCGGCCACATCGGCCATGATGCGGGCATCGGCGGGGCGGCCGAATAGATATTCGTACCAGATAAGGGAATTGCCCAAATCTTCCACGGCGATGCCAGCCAGCACATTGGTGAGGGTCATGGATGGGTCCGTCTGTCTTGCTTTGGCGCGAATCGTAGCACAGACCAATGCGCGCGGGCAGCATGGTTGGCGGCGCGTCCCGGCGCTGCTATAGCCGAGGACGTTTGCAGGAGATTGCGGCATGACCAAGTTGCGCATCATCGTGGCAGGAGCGGGCGGGCGCATGGGCGCGGCCAATATCCGGGCCATTGCCGGCCATCCGGAGCTGGAACTAGTGGGTGCGCTGGATCGGTCGGGCGCCGCCTCCATCGGCAAGGATGCCGGGCTGCTGGCCGGCCTCGAGCCGCTGGGCCTCGCCGTCACCGACAGCGCCGAACAGGCGCTGGCCCAGGCCGATGCCATCGTGGATTTTACTGCTCCCGCCGCCAGCGTGGCGCTGGCCGGTCTCGCCGCGCGCCAGGGCCTGGTCCATATCATCGGCACCACCGGCTGCCTTGAGGCCGAAAACGACGCCATTGCCGAAGCGGGCCGCGCCGGCGCCCGTATCGTCCAGTCGGGCAATTTCTCCCCCGGCATGGTGGCTTTGACGGCGCTGGTGGAAAAAGCCGCCGCGGCGCTCGCCGATTACGATGTCGAAATTTTGGAAATGCACCACAACCTTAAGGTCGACGCTCCCTCCGGCAGCGCGCTGATGCTGGGCGAGGCCGCCGCCAGGGGCCGCAACATTTCCCTCAAGGATCATTCCGTCCGCGTGCGCGACGGCCATACCGGCGCGCGCGAGCCAGGCACGATCGGTTTTGCTACCCTGCGCGGCGGCAATGTCATCGGCGACCACATGGTCATCCTGGCCGGCCCGTCCGAGCGCATCGAACTCAGCCACCGCGCCCAGGACCGCAGCATCTTTGCCAATGGCGCGGTTCTGGCGGCGCTCTGGGCATCCCGGCAGCCGCCGGGGCTCTATTCCATGGCCGATGTGCTCGGCCTCAACGACTGAACCGGAGCGCATCCGGACGCCCGCCTCTCATATCAAAGGATCGAACAATGACCGGCACCCTGATCCTGGTCCGCCATGGCCAGAGCGAATGGAATCTCAAGAACCTCTTCACCGGCTGGCGCGATCCGGATCTGACCGAACTGGGCATCGAGGAGGCCCGCGCCACCGGCAAGGCGCTGAAGGCTGCGGGCATCGCTCCCGATCTCTACTACACCTCCGCCCTGCGCCGGGCCCAGCACACGCTGGACCTGATGCTGGAGGAGATGGAGGTGCTCAACGTCACCATCACCCGCAATATTGCGCTCAATGAACGCGATTACGGCGATCTCGCCGGCCTCAATAAGGATGATGCCCGCGCCAAATGGGGCGAGGAACAGGTCCATATCTGGCGCCGGTCATTCGACGTCCCGCCGCCGGGCGGGGAAAGCCTCAAGGACACCGCCGCCCGCACCCTGCCCTATTACGAGGCGGAAATCCTGCCCCGGCTCAAGCAGGGCAAGACCGTGCTGATCGCCGCCCACGGGAATTCGCTGCGGGCTTTGGTCATGGCCATCGAGGGCCTGACGCCGGACGAGATTCTGGCCCGGGAAATCGCCACCGGCGAGCCGACGCTTTATCGGATCGGCCCGGACGGCAAGCTGGTCGAGCGCGTCATTCTTTGATGGCGATGGGGTCGGGCGCGCCGGCCCTTTCGTCCTCGCGCGGCTCGACATAGAGCTTCAGCGTCAGCATGCGGCCCACCGCATAAATGGGCGTTGCCAGCGCGATGCCCATGATCCCGAACAACGTGCCCAGCACCGTCATGATGCTCAGCGACCAGGCCGGCGACAGCCTGATGATCCGCTGTTGCAGCATCGGGGTCAGGATATAGCCTTCCAGGTTCTGGATCAGGAACAGCCCGATCGCGCCCAGGATGAGCACCTGCGTGTCCTGGGCCGCCAGGGTCAGCAGCACCGGCACCGCTGAAAAGATCGGCCCCAGAAACGGAATGAAGTTGAGCGCGCCGGCCAGCAGTCCCAGCACCGGCGCATTGGGCACGCCCAGCGCCCAGAGCAGCGTGAAGACCAGCGTGCCGATCAGAATCATCATCGCCAGCTGCGTCACCATCCAGCCGCGCAGCGCTTCCCCGGTATCGCTCAGGGCGGCGGAAATGCGCGGCCGATAGGTCTGGGGCAGCAGCAGCAACACGCCATCGCGATAGGCCCTGGGGTCGATGGCGAAAAACAGCCCGAGAAAGATGATGATCACCGCATTGCTGACAATGCCCAGGGTCGAGCCGAAAAACGAGCTGGCCTGGTTGAACAGTCCGCCCGGATCGGGGAAGAACGTGGTCACCATGGTCTCGATATCGGAGCGGCTGATCTCGTGGACGAGGCCGAGTTCCTGCAATTCGCCATAGATGCGGGCGATTTCGGCGACCAGCAGCCGCAGCAGGTCCTGGATATTGCGCCACAGGCTGACCCCGCCCAGCGACAGGGCCAAGACCACGAGCACCAGGATGGTGAAGCTGACAATAGCCAGCAGCAGGGGCCGCGGCCAGGGGGCGATGCGGGCCAGTGCCCGCACGGCGGCGTCGAGCACGCAGGCGACGAGAATGCCGGCAAAGATCAGCAGGATCGGCGTGGAGACCTGCCATGCCAGCGCCAGGCCGGCGGCAAGCAGGACGCCGGTGATGATGGCGCGTCTATTGCTGACCATGTTCCCTCCGCGAGCTTTGCCGCAGACTAAGCCACGACCCGCCCCTTAATTCCAGCGCGAACTGCGTTCGGTCTTAGCGGTTTTGCTAATGCGCCGCCGAGATTACGCCCGCTTCCCAGCCCAGGATCGCCCGCTTGCGCGGTACCCCCCAGTGATAGCCGGTCAGCGCTCCGGAGGTGCCGACCACCCGATGGCAGGGCACGACGAAGCTGATCGGGTTCTTGCCCACGGCGGCGCCGACGGCGCGCGAAGCGCTGGGTCGCCCGATCTGCTGGGCGACCTTGGCATAGGTCGTGGCCTTGCCCACCGGAATTTTGAGCAGCGTTTCCCAGACCTTCACCTCGAAATCGGTGCCGATCAGCACCACCCGCACCGGCCGTTCCGCCGACCAGAGACCGGGCTCGAAAATCTGCCGCACCATCGGGGCGACCTTGGAATCGTCGCGGGCGAAGCGGGCCTGCGGCCAGCGATTGGCCAGGTCCTCGAAGGCGGCCTCGATACTGGTGTCGGCATCGGCGAAGCCCAGCCCGGAAATGCCGTATTCGGTGGCCGTCACCACTGCCATGCCGAAGGGCGAGGGCGCCGCGCCCCAGACCATGTCGAGGCCGGCGCCGCCGCTGCGGAAAATGCCCGGCGGCATGGCTTCATAGGCGACGAACAGGTCGTGCAACCGCGAGGTGGAGGACAGGCCCACCTCATAGGTGGCGTCGAGCACGCTGGCCTGATCGCGCAACAGGCTCTTGGCGTGGTCCAGCGCCACCGCCTGGGCGAAGCTCTTGGGCGACAGCCCGCACCAGCGGCGGAACAGCTCGGTCAATTGCCGCTCGCTCAGGCCCAGCGCCCGGGCGAAGGCCGCCAGATCGGTCTGGTCGGGGCCGTTTTCGCTGAGATAGCGGATGGCGGCGCGGATAATGTCGTAATCGCTGTCGGGGGCGAGCGCGCTCAGCTGGTTCATGTCCGGGTCTTTCTGCTGCAATCGCCTCTATCTAGGCACGAGAACGCGCCATGGCGACCCGGATTTGACGGCAAACTGATTTCTAGACGCCCCGCCGCGCCTGGCGCAGGGCCGTGCGGAAGGCGCGGGCAAAGCCGGTCTTGTCGTCCCGCGACAGGAACCGGCCCAGTTCCAACTCGCCCTCGTCATGGCGCAGAAAGATGCCGATGGTCCGCTCGAAGCCATCGCGTTGCAGCCGCAGCCGCACTTTTTTGGGTTCGAAGCGCCGCAATCTTCGCTCCTGGCCGGGCGTCACATCCGTCACTTCCAGCTGGTCCGGCCACAGCGTCACCTGCTGATATTGCCTGCCACGCCGCGCCCGGCGGATGCTGAACGCCACCAATCCGCCGCCGGCCAGGCCGAAGGCGGCGAGGCCGGGCAGCAGGAATTGCGGAATGGCGATGAGGAAGGGCGCGCCTACAATGGCGGCAAGCGTCAATGCCACCCAGCCGCCAGCCGCTCCAAGGGACCGGTCCGGCCGCAGCGTGGCCGCGAACAGGGGGATGGTGGTGGTGGCTTGCATCATCGTCTCTCTTGCTCGAAATACTGGCAGAGAATTGAGGGCGAGAGAATGGCAGCGGCGAAAAAAATTAAACCCCTGAATCGGGCCGATGCCGCGGCGATCTTCACCCGTTTCCATGAGATCGACCCCGAACCCAAAGGCGAACTCGATTATATCAATGCCTTCACCCTGTTGGTGGCCGTGGTGCTGTCGGCCCAGGCCACCGATATCGGCGTCAACAAGGCGACGAAAAAGCTCTTCGAACTGGCGCCCAGCCCCGCCGCCATGGTGGCGCTGGGCGTGGAGGGCATCGAGCGGCACATTCGCACCATCGGGCTATTCCGCGGCAAGGCGAAAAACGTTTTCGCCCTCAGCCAGCTCCTGCTCGAGCGGCATGGCGGCGACGTGCCCGGGGATCGGCAGGCTTTGGAGGCGCTGCCCGGCGTCGGGCGCAAGACCGCCAATGTCGTGCTCAATATCTGGTTCAAACAGCCCACCATTGCGGTAGATACCCATCTTTTCCGCGTCGGCAACCGCACCGGACTGGCCCCCGGCAAGACCCCGCTCGAGGTCGAGAAAGTCTTGCACAAGCAGGTGCCGGAGCGTTTCATGCTCCATGCCCATCATTGGCTGATCCTGCATGGCCGCTATATCTGCAAGGCCCGGAAACCCGAATGCTGGCGCTGCCCGATTGCCCAATGGTGCCGCTTCGAACCCAAGACGCCACTGCCGCGCGGCGCCTAGCAAACGGCGCCACTCCGTCAGCAGACCCGTCGAAGACCTCATCCTGAGCTTGTCGAAGGACGAGGTCGTTAGCACCATGACCGCAATCTCATCCACGCAATGTTGCGAGCCGCGCTAACTCCCGTAACCCCGCGCCATGGCAGCGGCGAAAATCGGGATCAGCAGCAGCGCCCCGGCCTGCAGATGCACGAAGCGCCGGTTGGCCTTGATCTCGTCGGCCGGCGGCGCATAGCCGGCATGGCCCTGCCCTGCCTTGACCCAGCGGCGAATGGCCAATGTCGGCGGGATGGTGAGCAGGCCCATGACGGCGAAGGCCGCCATCTTGCCCCAAAAGGCGTGATTGCCCCAATAATAGGACGCATCGACCGAGCCGAAGAAAATGCGCAGCAGTCCCACCACGATGACGAGCCCGGCAACGGCGCCATAGCCGGCATCGAGCCGCGCCAATTGCCCCAGCCGGCCGCCGGACAGGCCCGGCCGCAACAGCGCGAATTCGGCGGCGAACAGTGCCACCAGCGTGAAGACCATTAGGTGATGGGCCGAAGCCAGGATCAGGTCCCAATCCATGTTCCATATCCTATGTTGACATCGCTCACATTATTTGACAACATGTGAACAATGTCAACATCTCCCTCAAATGCCCCCTATCACCACGGCAACTTGCGCCAGGCTTTGCTTGAGGCGGCGCTGCTGATTCTGGAACAGCACGGCGAGGCCGGCCTTGGCCTGCGCGATCTGGCGCGGGCGGTGGGCGTGTCCCCGGCGGCGCCTTACCGGCATTTCGACAACCGGGCGGCGCTGCTGGAAGCCCTGGCCGTCACTGGCTTTCAGCGGTTCACCGCCCGCATGCAGGCGGTGGCGGCCAGCCAGCCTGGCGATCCCATGGCGGCCATGGGCAAGACCTATGTGGTCTTTGCCCTGCAGAATCCCAATCTTTTCCGCCTGATGTTCTCGCCGCAATTGAGCAAGGAGGCGCGCCCCGGCCTGCGCATGGCCGCCGACATGGCCTTCGATACCCTGCGTCAGGTCGCCGGCGACGACCCGCGGGGCGGCGGCCGCATAAGGGCGCTGGCTGCCTGGGCCAAGGTGCATGGCCTGGCGGTGCTGCTGCTCGATGGCCAGATCGCCATTCGCGCCGGCGAGGACAGCGAGGCGCTTCTCGCCGAAATCATCGGCGGGCTGTAGCTTCTGCGGGCACTGACCGGAATGGTGGAGATTGCCCGCTTCCGCCTTATGCTTTACACCGGCAGCCGGCCTTTTCGTAACGACCGCCGGAACTTCCCCTCCATGACCCAGACCCGCTTCGACGTCCTCACTATTGGTAATGCGATCGTCGACATCATCGCCCCGGTGGAACCCGGTTTTATCGAGCGCGAAGGCATGCAGGAAGGCATCATGCACCTGATCGACACCGATCGGGCGGAGGACCTTTACGGCAAGATGCCGCCATCGCGGCAGCAGATTTCCGGCGGCTCGGCCGCCAATACCGCCGCCGGCGTAGCCTCGCTGGGCGGCCGCGCCGCCTTTATCGGCAAGGTGGCCGACGATCCGCTGGGCGACGTATTCGAAGCCGATCTGAGCGATCTCGGCGTCCATTACGCCACGTCCCGCCTCAAGAACGGCGCGCTCACGGCGCGGTCGATGATCTTCCTCTCCGAGGATGGCGAGCGGACCATGAACACCTATCTGGGCGCCTGCCACGAATTGACCGAGCGCGATATCCGCCCCGACGAGATCGGCGCCGCCGCCATCACCTATATGGAAGGCTTTCTCTGGGACCCCGTGGAAGCCAAGAAGGCCTTTGTGCTGGCCGCCCATTATGCCCATCGCGAGGAGCGCGCCGCCGCCTTCACCCTGTCCGATCCCTTCTGCGTCGACCGCTACCGCGTCGAATTTCTCGACCTGATCCGCTCCAAGACCGTCGATTACGTTCTGGCCAATGTGCATGAGCTGAAATCGCTCTACCAGACCGACGATCTGGGCGAGGCGGTACGCGAAATCGCCAAGGATGCCGAAGTGGCGGCCATCACCATGGGCGCCGATGGCGCCATGGCGGTGTTCAATGGCGAAGTGGTTTCGGTGCCGGCTTTCCCGGTGGACAAGGTGGTGGATGCCACCGGCGCCGGCGATCTTTTCGCCTCCGGCTTCCTGCTCGGCCTGGCCCGTGGCCAGAATATCGATGCGGCCTTGAAAACCGGCTGCCTCGCCGCCGCCGAGGTCATCACCCATATCGGCGCCAGGCCATTGCTCGATCTCGAAGACCTCAGCCGCCAGCATGGTTTGGCGGGCTGAGCGCGGTTCGACGATATTCGGATTCGCCGGAAATCGGGACTATCGACCTCGGCCTTCGACGCTAACCGATGGGGTGGGCAGTCTCTCAAATGGGTGGGATTATCAGGCGAAGCTCACCCTTTTCCCCTCCATCTCGGCCAATATCGCCCGCGCTGCCGCCGCCGGATCGGGGGCCTCGATGATCGGCCGCGCCACCACCAGATGGCTGGCGCCGGCGGCCAGCGCCTCGGCCGGGCCCATCACCCGTTTCTGGTCGCCCCTGGCGCTGCCGGCCGGCCGGATGCCCGGGGTGACGATGGCCATTTTCGGCCCCACAATGGTGCGCACCATTTCCGCTTCCTGCGGCGACGCGACAATGCCGCCTATGCCGGCCTCCCGCGCCTGCTGGGCGCGCAGGGCCACCAGCCCGGCGGCGTCGCGCTCATAGCCGGCTTCCTTGACATCGGCGTCGTCCATCGAGGTGAGGACGGTAACGCCCAGGACGCAGAGCCCGGAGCCGGCGGCGGCCTTCTGCGCTGCCCGCATGGTCTTGGGATAGGCATGGATGGTCAGCATGGTCGCGCCGGTCTCAGCGATAGCGGCCACGCCTTTTTCGATCGTATTGTCGATATCGAGCAATTTGAGGTCGAAAAACACCTGCTTGCCCGCCGCCAGCAGCGCCTTGCCCAGAGCGAAGCCATCGGCGCCATAAAAGCATTGATAGCCGATCTTGTAGCAATCCACCGTATCGCCGAGCAGCGCAACGATCTCCTCGGCCCGGCCGCGCGTCGCAACGTCGAGACCCACGATCAATCGGCCAGCCATGCTTGTTCTCCCGCGATGTCGATGATTGTTTCGCCCTAGACCAATTCACCTGTTCCGGCAAGCGGCATCACCCGAACCAGTCCGGGCCGATCTCTTCCATCGGCACCCATTCGCTCAGCAATTTTTCCGCTGCCAGATCGAACAGAAAGCCATTGCCCCCGCCTTTATCGGCCCACCGGCTCTGGTCCTCGTCCCGGCTTATGACCCGGCCCGCGACATGGCATTTGAGCAGCGTGCCCACCGCGCCATGGCCGCAGAAAATCACCTGGGCGTCGGACGGCACGCTATTGAGCGCAGTGGTCACGCTGCTCACGATCCGCTTCTGCGCGTCGATCGCCTTTTCCCAGCCATTGATGCTCTCATGCGGCTGGGCGAAGAAACGGTCCGCATGCGCCTCGAACAGCGCCGATGGCAGGAAGCCGGTGGCGCTGCGATCATTCTCGCCCATGCCGTGATCGGTCAGGATCGGCGTGCCCGTCGCCCTGGCGATGATTTCAGCCAGTTCCAGCGCCTTGGCCTCGCGGCTGGAAAAGACCACGGCCCCACCCGGCACGATATTGCGGGCAATCAGGGCCTCGGCCCGCGCCCGCCCGACCTCGGAAAGGCCCCACAGCGGCACCGGCACATTGGCGTCGATCCTGACCTGGGGATGGGTGAGATAGAGCGCGCGCAAACCTAGCCCCGGCTGAAATGGGTGAGTTCATGCACCATCTGCTCGACCTTGCGGATGATCGCCGGCTCGACCGGACTACCCTGCTCGTCGAAAGCGAATTCGGCCGGCCCGATGCCCAGCAGCGTCGGCACGATCAGCGCGCCCGCCTTGGTGAGCGAATCGCGCAGATGGCTGAGCGACCAGATCGTGCCGTATTTGCCCGAGCTGACGCCGCCAATGCCGAATATGGCCTGGCGGAACGGGCTCGGTCGCTGGCGCGACAGCCAGGTCACCGTATTGACCAGCAGCGGCGGCACCCCGCCATTATATTCGGGACTGGCGATGAAGACGATATCGTGGCTGCGCCACAATTCGGCCAGTTCCGCCGCCGCCTCGGGCACCTGGTCCGGCTCCAGGTCCTCATTGAAGATCGGCATGGGAAAATCGCCGAGATCGAGTTCGGTCACCGCAACCCCCGCCGCTTCCAGCTTGTGGCCCATATGCAATTGCAGGAGGCGGTTGAACGATCCCTGCCGGATCGATCCCGAAAGCGTCAGCGCCGTCTTCATGTTGACTCCGTTGCGGGGCGGCTGTCGAAATGCCGATGGCCCATTCGTCTAGTCAGCAGCATCGGCCAATCCGCGCGCGGTGCCAATCGTCCTTGCGTCCACGAACAGGCAATTTTGGAGTTTCCCCCGATGTCTAATCCGATGATCTTCGTCAATATCCCCGTCCGCGACCTGGCGGCCTCCATGGCCTATTACCAGGCGCTGGGTTTCGACCATAATCCCGATTTCACCGACGAGACCGCCGCCTGCATCGTCATCAGCGACACCATTTTCGTCATGGTGCTGACCCATGCCAAATTCAAGGAATTCTCGGTCAATCCCATCCCCGATCCCCACAGCCAGACCCAGGCGCTCTACGCCCTGTCGCGCGACAGCCGCGCAGCGGTCGACGCCATTGCCGCGGCCGGCCTCGCCGCCGGTGGCCGCGAAATCCGCGAAGCCCAGGATATGGGCTTCATGTATTCCCGCTCCATCGCCGATGTGGATGGCCATGTCTGGGAATATATGTGGATGGATATGAACGCCATGCCGGCATCGTGAGGCTCGGCTTGCCCGCCATGCGAGCATAGCTCTCATGGCTTTGAGGCGGAAAATCGCCCCACCGGGGCGATTTCTCTTCCGCCTCAAGCCTCGAACATTTTCTTGAGCCTGTCGAAAAAGCCGCCCGATTCGGGGCTGTTTTCTTCGGTTTCCAGCCGCGCGAATTCCTCCAGCAATTCCCGCTGCCGCTTGGACAGGCTTTGCGGCGTCTCGATATCGAGCTGCACATAGAGGTCGCCGACATCCTTCGAACGCAGCACCGGCATGCCCTTGCCCTTGAGGCGCACCCGTTGTCCCGGCTGGGTGCCGACCGGCACCTTGACCTTGGCCCGTCCATTGTCGAGCGTCGGCACTTCGAATTCCCCGCCCAAAGCCGCCGTGGTCATGGAAATGGGCACGCGGGCATAAAGGTCGGCGCCGTCGCGCTGGAACAATTGATGCGGCCGGATCGAGACGAAAATATAAAGATCGCCCGGCGGGCCGCCACGCAGACCGGCCTCGCCCTCATTGGCGAGGCGGATGCGGGTGCCGTCCTCGATCCCTTGGGGAATATCCACCGAGAGCTTGCGATTCTGCTGCCGCCGCCCCTGTCCGCCGCAATCGGTGCAGGGCTGGTCCATCATCTGCCCGCGACCCTGGCAGACCGGGCAGGTGCGTTCGATGGTGAAGAAGCCCTGCGCCGCCCGCACCTTGCCATGGCCATTGCATTGCCGGCAGGCATGGGTGCCGGTGCCCGGCTTGGCGCCAGTGCCGTCGCAGGTATCGCAGCCGGCCAACGTCGGCACGTCGATTTCGACCGTGCTGCCCTCGAAGCTTTCCTCAAGCTCGATTTCGAGATTATAGCGCAGGTCGGAGCCGCGCATCCGCGCCGCGCCGCCACCGCCGCTCCGGCGGCCGCCGCCCATGAAGTCGCCGAAAATATCCTCGAAGATGTCGGACATCGAGGAGGTGAATTCCGGCCCGAACCCGCCCGGCCCGCGTCCGCCATTCTGGAAGGCGGCATGGCCGAAGCGGTCATAGGCGGCGCGTTTCTGGCCGTCCTTGAGCGTGTCATAGGCCTCGCTGATTTCCTTGAACTTGGCTTCCGCTTCCGCATCGCCCGGATTGCGGTCGGGATGAAACTGCATGGCGAGCTTGCGATAGGCGCTCTTGAGGGCCTTGTCATCGGCGCCCTTCTGGCAGCCGAGCACCTCGTAAAAGTCGCGTTTGGCCAAGGTAAACTCTCTCCTGGATCGCGCCGGTCAACAAGCGTCGCGCTGGAATAAAACGAACAAAGCCGGCACCGCCGGCATCTTTGTCCCGCATATGGGCAGGCGCGGGCGTCTTAGCAAGGGTGAATGTCCCGTTCAACCGCTTCGGATTCACGTGAAACTTCTCGCCGGCGGCTCTGCCGCAAAATGCTTCCGGTGGAAGCATTTTAGGCAAGAAGGCCATGAGAGCTACGCTCGAATGGCAGAGCCGCCCCGCCGCATCCTCCCAACAAAAAAGGCCCGGCGTCACCACCGGGCCTTTCCATTCGCTACATCTCAGGCTTAGGCCGAGCGCTTGTCGTCGTCATCGTCCTTGACCTCTTCGAAATCGGCATCGACCACGTCGTCGTCGTCTTCTTCAGCCGCGCCGGAGGCCTTGGCTTCCGCCTCTTCCTGGCTGGCCTTGTACATGGCTTCGCCCAGCTTCATCGAAACTTCCGCCAGCGCGGCGGTCTTGGTCTTGATGGCTTCGGCATCGTCGCCGTCCAGAACCGATTTCACATCGGCAAGGGCGGCTTCGATGGCTTCCTTGTCCTCGGCCGAGACCTTGTCGCCGTAATCCTTCACCGATTTCTCGGTCGAATGGACCAGCGATTCGGCCTGGTTGCGGGCTTCTACCGCCTCGCGCTTGCTCTTGTCGGCTTCGGCATTGGCTTCGGCGTCCTTGACCATCTTCTCGATATCGGCGTCCGAAAGACCGCCCGAGGCCTGGATGCGGATCTGCTGCTCCTTGCCGGTGCCCTTGTCCTTGGCCGAAACGTTGACGATGCCGTTGGCGTCGATATCGAAGGTCACTTCGATCTGCGGCACGCCGCGCGGCGCCGACGGAATGCCGGCCAGGTCGAAATTGCCCAGGAGCTTGTTGTCGGCGGCCATTTCGCGTTCGCCCTGGAACACGCGGATGGTCACCGCGCTCTGGTTGTCCTCGGCGGTCGAGAAGGTCTGGCTCTTCTTGGTCGGAATGGTGGTGTTGCGGTCGATCAGGCGGGTAAAGACACCGCCCAGGGTTTCGATGCCCAGGCTCAGCGGGGTCACGTCGAGCAGCAGCACGTCCTTGACGTCGCCCTGCAGCACGCCGCCCTGGATCGCGGCGCCCAGCGCCACCACTTCGTCCGGATTGACGCCCTTATGCGGCTCCTTGCCGAACAATTGCTTCACCGCTTCCTGCACTTTGGGCATGCGGCTCATGCCGCCCACCAGGACGACCTCCTCGATCTGGTTGGCCGAGAGTCCGGCATCCTTCATCGCCTGCTTGCAGGGCTCGATGGTGCGGGCGATCAGGTCGTCGACCAGCGATTCGAGCTTGGACCGGCTGAGCTTCAGCGTCAGGTGCTTGGGACCGGAGGCATCGGCGGTGATGAAGGGCAGGTTGATTTCGGTCTGCGTGGCGCTCGACAGCTCGATCTTGGCCTTTTCGGCGGCCTCCTTGAGGCGTTGCAGCGCCAGCTTGTCGTTGCGCAGATCGATGCCCTGTTCCTTCTTGAACTCGTCGGCCAGGTAATCGACCAGGCGCATGTCGAAGTCTTCGCCGCCCAGGAAGGTGTCGCCATTGGTGGACTTCACCTCGAACACGCCATCGCCGATCTCGAGGATCGACACGTCGAACGTGCCGCCGCCCAGGTCATAGACCGCGATGGTGCCGTGGTTCTTCTTGTCGAGGCCATAGGCCAGCGCCGCGGCGGTGGGCTCGTTGATGATGCGCAGCACTTCCAGCCCGGCGATCTTGCCGGCATCCTTGGTGGCCTGACGCTGGCTGTCGTTGAAATAGGCCGGAACGGTGATCACCGCCTGGGTGACATTTTCGCCGAGATAGGCTTCGGCGGTTTCCTTCATCTTCTGCAGGATCATGGCCGAGACCTGGCTGGGCGAATATTTGTCGCCCGATGCCTCGACCCACGCATCGCCATTATCGGCGGCGACGATCTTGAACGGCACCAGATCCTTGTCCTTGGCCACCACCTTGTCGTCATAGCGGCGCCCGATCAGGCGCTTGAAGGCGAACAGGGTGCCTTCCGGATTGGTGACCGCCTGGCGCTTGGCCGGCTGGCCGACCAGGCGCTCGCCGTCCTTGGAAAAGGCGACCATGGAGGGCGTGGTGCGCGCGCCTTCCGCATTTTCGATGACCTTGGGATTGCTGCCGTCCATCACGGCGACGCAGCTATTGGTCGTACCGAGGTCGATGCCGATAACTTTTGCCATTACTTTTGCCTCTCTTTCAGCGAACCCGGGTCGAAGCCCCTTGCGGCAGCTCCGTGCCCCTCTCGGGTCGGGTCCCTCGTAGGTTTCAAACCGCCCGTTGCCGGGCCTCGGGGCGTATATAGGGGGGTGCGCCGAGGGCTTCAAGCGGGGCATTGGCGAGATTTTCGGCTCTTTGTCGCGCTTGGTGATTTCGCCCGGCGCGGAAATTTCCTAAATCGAGTCCCATGTTCATTCCCGGCACCGTGCTTCTGCACGACAATCTTGCTTCCCAAGGCCAAAACCTGCTGTTCACCGCGCCGCGTGAAGTGCTGGTGGCCCATGACGCGGCCGGGGCGCGGGCGGCCCTGGCCCGCCTCGCCGAAGCCGGCCGGCGCGGCCTCTGGGCCGCCGGCTATCTGGCCTATGACCTCGGTCTGCTGTTCGAGGAGCGGCTCGAACGGCTGTTGCCGCGGCGCAGCCGGACGCCGCTGCTCTGGTTCGGCCTTTACGATGCGCCGCAGCGCCCCGATGGCGAGGCCATCGCCCGGCTGCTGGCGGCGGCGCAGCCGGGCCGCGCGACGGAGCTGGCCCCGATTCTCGATTTCGCGACCTATCGCCAGGCTTTCGAGCGCGTACAGGCCCTGATCGCCGCCGGCGACGTCTATCAGGTCAATCTCACCCTCAAGGCGCGCTTTCGCCTCGATGGCGATCCCCTCGGGCTCTACTCGATTCTCGCCGAGAGCCAGCCCGTCGCCTATGGCGCCTATATAAATGCCGGCGATCACCAGGTGCTGTCCCGCTCGCCCGAACTGTTCGTCGCGGTTCATGGCGATAGGGTCAAGGCGCGGCCGATGAAGGGCACGCTGCGGCGCGGCCATACCGTAGCCGAGGACGCGGCGGGGCGCGCCGCCCTGGCCGCCGATCCCAAGAACCGCGCTGAAAACCTGATGATCGTCGATCTGCTGCGCAACGATCTGGGGCGCATCGCCGAGATCGGCTCTGTCCAGGTCACCGATCTCTTCACCGTCGAGACCTATCGCAGCCTGCACACCATGACCTCGGGCATAAAGGCGCGCAAAAAGCCGGCTATCGGCCTGGGCGAGGTGCTCGAAAACCTGTTCCCCTGCGGCTCGGTCACCGGCGCCCCCAAATTGCGGGCCATGGAAATCATCCACGCGGTCGAAGCCATGCCGCGCGGGCTCTATACCGGCTCGATCGGCTATATCGCCCCCAATGGCGATTTCGCCTTCAACGTCGCCATCCGCACCGCCTTGATCCACGCGGATGGCACAGGCGAAATCGGCATTGGCGGCGGTATCGTCGCTGATTCGACCGCTGAGGACGAATATCAGGAGGCGCTGCTCAAATTGAAATTCCTCTCCGACCCCGCCCCGCCGGTGGTGCTGATCGAAACCTTCAAATGGACGCCGGGAGAGGGCTATGCCCTGCTCGACCGGCATCTGGATCGCCTGCTGGCTTCGGCCGCCTATTTCGCCCTGCCGGTCACCCGCGGCGAGGCCGCCGCTTATCTGGCGGCAAGCGCCGGGGATTGGGCCGGTCCGATGCGCGTCCGGCTGACCCTGTCCGCTTCCGGGCTCGACCTCACCGCCACGCCGCTGCCGCCCAGTCCGGAGAAATTCCGTTTCGCCATCGCCGAGGAGCGTCTCGATTCGACGTCCCTCTGGCTGGCCCACAAAACCACCAATCGCGCCTTTTACGACCAGCCGCGCCAGCGCGCCCATGAGCGGCTTGGCCTCGATGAGGTGGTGTTCCGCAACGAGCGCGACGAGCTGACCGAAGGCTCCTTCACCAATCTTTTCATCGAACGGGGCGGCCGGCTGTTCACCCCGCCCCTGGCCTCGGGCCTCTTGCCGGGCACTTTGCGGGCCGACCTCATTGCCCGGGGCAAGGCCGAGGAACGCCGCCTCACCCTTGCCGATCTCGATGCCGCCGAGGCAATCTGGCTCGGCAATTCCGTGCGTGGCCTCGTGCCCGCCGAATGGATAAAGGACTGACCATGATCGAAATCCAGCGCGAAGACATCCTCGTCGTCGTCGATATGCAATATGACTTCCTGCCGGGCGGCAGCCTGGCGGTGGCCGGCGGCGATGAGATCGTGCCGCTGATCAATGCCCTGGCCAAAAAGTTCGCCAATGTCGTGCTCACCCAGGACTGGCACCCCGCCGATCATATCTCCTTTGCCAGCCAGCACCGGGGCAAGGCGCCCTTCGAGACCATCGAGCTCGACTACGGCATCCAGGTGCTCTGGCCCGACCATTGCGTGTGGAACAGCCATGGCGCCGAGATCAGCCGCGACATCCACATCCCCCATGCCCAGCTCGTGCTGCGCAAGGGCTATAACCGGGGCATCGATTCCTATTCGGGCTTCCAGGAGGCGGATCGCCAGACCCTGACCGGGCTGGCCGGTTATCTCAACGAGCGCGATACCGGCCGGATCTATGTGGTGGGCCTTGCCGCCGATTTCTGCGTCGCCTGGACGGCTTTGGACGGCGCTGCCGGCGGCTTCGGCGTCACCGTGATCGAAGACGCGACCCGCGCCATCGATACCAATGGCTCATTGGCGCAGGCCTGGGCCGATCTCGATGCGGCCGGCGTGCAAAGGATAATGAGCCGCGACATATTGGGCTAGGACCGGAAGTCCCGCACCTCTCCCTCCGGGGAGAGGTGCCGTCGATGAGGGGCCTGCGTCTATTCAGGCGCTCTTGTCGACGCCCTCTGCCCCTTCTTCGGGGGCCTCGGAAGCCACGGGCGCGGCTGCCCCGCCCTTGGCTACGCCGACCATGGCCGGGCGCAATACGCGATCGCCGATGATGAAGCCTTCCTGCACCACCTGCACCACAATGCCTTCCGGCACTTGCGGGTTGGGCACTTCGAACATGGCCTGATGTTTATGGGGATCGAATTTCTGCCCCGCCGCCTCAATCTGCTTGACGCCGTGCTTGGCCAGCAGCCGCTGGGTCTCGCGTTCGGCCAGCTCGATCCCCTCGATCAGGCTCTTGAGCGTGCCGTCGGCGTTCTCGCGGGTTTCCGCCGGCACCACCAGCAGCGCCCGATTCAGCGCGTCGGTGGCGCTCAGCATGTCGCGGGCAAAGCCGGCAATGGCATAGGAGCGGGTATCGGCGACATCGCGCTCATTGCGCTTGCGCAGATTTTCCATCTCCGCGACACTGCGCAGCAGCTTGTCCTTGAGGTCGGCATTTTCGGCCGTCAGGGCCTCGATGGGATCGACTTCGGGCGTTTCGGTCACAGGGATTTCGGTTTCCGGTCCTTCGCCCTGGGCGGCGTTTTCGTCGCTCATCTGATCTTCATCCGTATGCGTAAAAAATCTTCACCGCATATCGTCCAAGCGGGCGCGCAATTCAAGCCTTGCCGCGTTGACGCGCCATCATCGCCGAAATGACATTGGCGGTATAATCCACCACCGGCACGATGCGGGCGTAATTGAGCCGCGTCGGCCCGATCACCCCCAGCACCCCGACGATTTTGTCGTTGGCGTCCTTATAGGGGCTGAGGATCACCGAAGAACCCGACAGCGAGAACAGCTTGTTCTCCGAGCCGATGAAGATGCGCACGCCCTGTCCCCGCTCCGCATCGCCCAGGAGGTCGAGCAGGCCGTCCTTGCTTTCCAGCTCATCGAATAATTGCCGCATCCGCATCAATTCGTCGCTGGCCATGGCGTCGTTGATGAGATTGGCCCGACCGCGCACGATCACCGTCGGTGCGTCGCTGCCCGCTGGCTCGGCCAGCGTTGCGATGCCGGCATCGACCAGTTTCTGCGTCAGCTCGTCCAGTTCCGCCCGTTGCTCGGACCGCTTCTCATTGAGTACGCGCCGCGCTTCCGCCAGGGTCCGCCCCACTACATAATGGCTAAGATAATTGCCCGCCTGGCTGAGCGCGCTGGCCGTATAGCCCGGCGGCAATTCGAGAATGCGGTTTTCCACCTGTCCGTCCTCGCCCACCAGGATGGCCATGGCCCGCGCCGCGTCCAGCCGCACGAATTCGATATGCTTGAGCACCATATCGGCCTTGGCGGCGATGACGACGCCCGCCCCCTGGCTCAGTCCCGACAGCAGCGAGGAGGCTTCGGTCAGGAAATCCTCCACCTGCCCATGCCCGGCACTGCCCTCGATATGGCGGGAAATCTGGTGACGCTCGCTTTCATCGACGCTGCCCAGTTCCAGCATCGCATCGACGAAAAAGCGCAGGCCCTGCTGGGTCGGGGCGCGGCCCGCCGAGGTATGGGGCGCCGCGATCAGGCCGAGATCTTCCAGGTCGGCCATGACATTGCGTACCGAGGCCGGCGACAATTCCACCTGCAATAGCCGGCTGAGATCGCGCGATCCCACCGGCAGGCCGGTATCGAGATAGCGCTCCACCAGCCGCCGGAAAATATCCTGGCTGCGGCTGTTGAGCACGGAAAGGAAGTCTTCGGCAACTCGGGTCATCTGGTTTTCTAATAAAGTCTTCGGCTTTAACCTTGCCACTTCATTTAAGCCCTTCCTCCCCAGCCGCCAAGCGTCTGGCGCTTGTGGGCCGCTCCGTTGAGAGTTAAGAGGCGGTTAACGCTATAATAGACTGGAACCATGATGCGGCCATCCGGACGTCAGCCTGCCCAAATGCGGGCCGTGACCCTCGAACGCAATATTGCCAAGAAAGCCGAGGGTTCGTGCCTCGTGGCTTTCGGCGATACCCGGGTCCTGTGCACCGCTTCGGTGGAAACCAGCGTCCCCTCCTGGCTGCGCGGCAAGGGCCAGGGCTGGGTCACCGCCGAATATGGCATGCTGCCCCGCGCCACCGGCTCGCGCACCCGCCGCGAGGCCAGCGCCGGCAAGCAAACGGGCCGCACCCAGGAAATCCAGCGCCTCATCGGTCGCTCGCTGCGCGCCGTGGTCGACCTCGAAGCCCTGGGCGAGGTGCAGGTCACACTCGATTGTGATGTGCTCGAGGCCGATGGTGGCACCCGCACCGCCGCGATCACCGGCGCCTATGTGGCCCTGGCCGATGCGATCCGCTGGATGGAGGAGCGCAAGCTCACCAGGGGCGTGGCGCTCAAGGACAATGTTGCCGCCATTTCCTGCGGCATCTATCGCGGCACCCCGGTGCTCGATCTCGATTATCTCGAAGACGTCGAGGCCGAGACCGACGCCAATTTCGTCATGACCGGCGCCGGCAAGTTCGTCGAAATCCAGGGCACCGCCGAAGGCGCCCCTTTCGACCGGGCCGAGCTCGACGCGCTGATGGGGCTGGCCGAACAGGGCATCGGCGAATTGGCGCTGATGCAGAAAGCGGCTTTGGGCGGATGAGATTTTGGCGCAAATCCCCCTCATCCGGCGCTGCGCGCCACCTTCTCCCCGAGGGGGCGAAGAATGGTTCGGCGCGCGCCTCTGGTTCCTCTTCCCCTCGGGGAGAGGGTGCCCGAGGGGCGGGTAAGGGAGTTTTCCGGCAAGATAATTGCCCCATCTGGAACGACATCGAACGCGCTCTCGATGGAGAGAAGCCATGAATATTCCGCGTCTTCGTCCCGGTGCCCGGCTCTGCATCGCCACCCATAATGCCGGCAAGCTGCGCGAATTTCGCGAGCTGTTCGAGCCCTTCGGCCTCGAATTGGTTTCGGCCGGCGAGCTCGGCCTGCCCGAGCCGGAAGAGACCGGCACCAGTTTCGCCGAAAATGCCCGCACCAAGGCCCATGCCGCTGCCCGGGGCGCCAATATGCTGGCGCTCAGCGACGATAGCGGCCTCTGCGTCGATGCGCTCAATGGCGAGCCCGGTGTCTATACCGCCGACTGGGCCGGCATGCCGCGCGATTTCAACCGTGCCATGAAGCGGGTGGAAGACGCGCTGCAGGCGGCGGGCGCCATTTCGCCCGGCCAGCGCCGCGCCTTTTTCAATGCCACGCTCTGCCTCGCCCATCCCGATGGCCGCGATATGCTCTATGTCGGCCAATGCTATGGCACGCTGGTCTGGCCGCCGCGCGGCGATCAGGGCCATGGCTACGACCCCATGTTCATGCCCGATGGTCATGACCTCACCTTCGGCGAAATGCCGCCCGAGGTGAAACATTCCTGGATTCCGGGCCAGACCGGCCTTTCCCATCGCGCCCGCGCCTTCTCCCAATTCGTGGAGAACCAACTTGAACATGCTTGACCAGCGCTCGGTGCAACCGATGAAAAGCTCCAGTAGAGCCTTTCAAGCCGTCAGGGCCATGAGCGCTATGCGCGAATGGTGGCGGCAGGTTTGTGCGGAACCATCGCCCATCGCCTCCCTCCCTTTTGGCGGATGCGCCTTCGGGCTGATGACGGATCGAGGTCACCCATGAGCAACGATCTCTTCGGCATCTACGTCCACTGGCCCTTCTGCGCCGCCAAGTGCCCCTATTGCGACTTCAATTCCCACGTGCATCGCGGCCCCTTCGACGAGGACGCCTTTGTCGAGGGCTATAAGCGCGAGATCGCCCATATGGCGGCGCTCTCGCCCGGGCGGCTGGTGCAGTCGATCTTTTTCGGCGGCGGTACGCCCTCGCTGATGTCGCCCAAAGCGGTCGGCGCCATTCTCGACGCCATTGCCGAGGAATGGCAGATCGACCGCCATGCCGAGATCACTCTGGAAGCCAATCCTACCAGCGTGGAGGTCGAGCGTTTTCGCGGCTTTCGCGCCGCCGGCATCAATCGGGTCTCGCTCGGGGTGCAATCGCTGCGCGAGGGGCCGCTGGCCGAACTGGGCCGCCGCCACAGCGTCGATGAAGCCGTTACCGCGGTGCGCATCGCCCAATCGGTGTTCGAGCGCAGCAGTTTCGACCTCATCTATGCCCGGCCCAAGCAAACGCTGGAGGACTGGGAGGACGAGCTCAAGGAAGCGCTGTGGCTGGCGCGCGGCCATCTGAGTCTCTACCAGCTGACCATCGAGCAGGGCACGCGCTATTTCGACCTGTTCAAGGCCGGCAAACTCAAAATGCCCGATGAGGATCTGGGTGCCGATTTCTACGAATTGACCCAGGAATTGACCGCTGAGGCCGGAATGCCGGCCTATGAGATTTCCAATCACGCCGTGCCCGGCCAGGAAAGCCGCCACAATATGCTCTATTGGCGCTATGGCGAATATGTCGGCATCGGCCCCGGCGCCCATGGAAGGCTCATGCTCAATCACCAGCGCCACGCCACCGCCACGGAAAAACTGCCCTTCGACTGGCTGAAGCGCGTCAACGAGACCGGCCACGGCATGATCACCGACGATGTCCTCACCTGGGAGGAACAGGGCGACGAATTTCTGGTCATGGGCCTGCGCCTCAAGGAAGGCATTTCCCCCTCCCGTTTCATGTCGATTTCCGGCCGCGCCATTGCCGCAAAGCAGATCGAGGCGCTCAAGGGCTACGGTTTCGTCGAGACCCTGCCCAACGGCAATATCCGCGTCACCGACAAGGGCTTTCCCGTCCTCGACGCCGTCGTCGCCGACCTGGCGGCCTGACAGGGCGGAACCCCTGGCAGACCTCACAATGAGCCTGTCGAACCGCGAGGAACCGCTTCCACCGGAAATTGAAACGCCTAAAGCTTCGCCCCGTCCAGCGTCGTGAGCATTCCCCCTGCCCCGATCTGCCGGATCACCAGCGCATAATCGCTTTTGCCGTTGCCATGGAACCGGAACAGCCCGTCCCGCCCGGAAAATCCCGCTGGATTGGTTAACAGCGCCGCGTCATAAGGCGGATTGGCCAGTGACAGCGTGTTCACATTGGCCAGAATCACCGCCGTATAGGCAATGGTCGACATTTGCGGCGGCGCGCTGCCGAACCGCGCCTGGTAATCGGCGCGGATGGCGTTGAGGCCGGCTTCGTCCACCGCCGGATAGATGGCGCCGGCCAAAGCCGGATTGGCGAGCAGGCCGCGATCATTGGCCCAATCGGCCGAGCCCACCAATTGCACGTCGTCCTTGCCGATGCCGGCCTGCGCCAGCAGTTCCGCAAACGTGGCGGCGCTGGCCCGGTCGGGAATGAACAGTGCATCGATCATACCGGTTTCGGTCATCGGCTTGGCCTGGTTGACGATCCCTTGCGCCTCGCCGATATCGGCAAAGGTATAGACCGCACTGGGCGAGAACCCCGCGGCGATCGCCTGGGTGCGGAAGGCCATGGCCAGCGCCTCGCCATAGGGGGTCGCCGGAAAGATTCCCGCCGGCCCGCGCCGCCCCTGTTCGCGCAGGAAAGTGACTGCCCGCTTCATTTCCGTCTCGGGCAGCACATTGAGCACATAGACGCCTGGCCCCGCCACATTGCCGTTATTGGCAAAGCCGATCAGTGGAATATTGGCCGCGCGCGTCACTTGCGCGGCGGCGCTGATCTGCTCGGCACTCACCGGCCCCAGCACTAGCCTGGCTCCGTCGGCGACAGCCGCTTGGGCGGCATTGACCGCGCCGGCCGCATTGGTGCCGGTATCGCGCAGCGTGATGGTGATGTTTTCCCCGATATTAGGGCTCGCCTCGATGAAGCCGATGGCCAGCTTGGCCGCATTGGCGAGCGCCGTGCCCAATTGCGTCAGGGCCTGCTCACCGGACAGCGGCAGCAATAGCGCCACATTGACCGGTCCGCGCCCGAAACGCTCGGCATTGCCGCTAACCGCCGGCGCCAGCGGCGCAGCAGTGCCTCCACCCGGGCCCGGTTCGCCCCAGGGCAGGGTCAGGCTGCGGGAGCCGAGCTGGAAGGTGCCTCCCGAACAGCCCGCCAGAGTCGCGGCCAGCCCGATCATCACCGAGCGGCGGGTCCAGGCTGCCGCCATCGCGTCTTTCACCACAAGAGGCCTCAAAGTGCACAATCTGTTAACAAACTCCCCCCAATTGGTTAATCAAGGATTGAAAAATACGGATGGGGCGAATGGCAGGCGACACTCGGGACTATTTCATCGCCGGCACCCGTTTTTTCGCCCCCTCGCTGGCGCCGGGCCTTTATGTCGTGGCGACACCGATCGGCAATCTGCGCGACATCACCCTGCGCGCCCTCGAGACCCTGGCTGCCGCCGATCTGGTGCTCTGCGAGGATACCCGCACCTCTTCTCGCCTGCTCGATCATTATGGCATCCAGGCAAAAAAGCAGTCTTTTCATGAACATAACGAACGCGAGCGCGCTGCGGACATCGCCAGCCGCATCGCTGCCGGCGCCGCCATCGCCTTGATCTCCGATGCCGGAACCCCCCTGCTCTCCGATCCAGGTTTCCCGCTGATCCGGGCGCTGGCGGAACAGGACCTGCCGATCTTTCCCCTCCCCGGCGCGTCCGCCCTGCTCTCGGCCCTGGTTATTGCCGGCCTGCCCACCGACGCCTTCGCCTTTCATGGCTTCCTGCCCAACAAAGCCGGGCAGCGGGCCAATGCCTTGAAAAAACACGCCGATTCACGTGAAACATTGATCTTCTACGAATCGCCCCGCCGCCTCGCCGGCACGCTTGCCGCCATGGCCGAAATCCTCGGCGACAGGCAGGCCATGGTCGCGTTGGAGCTGACCAAAAGGTTCGAGCGCAGCCATCGCGGCACGCTCGCCGAACTCGCTGCGGCTTTTGCCGGCGCGACAACGAAAGGTGAGGCGGTGATTGTTGTTGCCGGCGCCGCCGAACCCACCATTCCCGACGCCGCGGACTGGCAGGCGGCCCTCCTAGATGCGATGCAGAATCAGCCGCTTAGGGCGGCGGTGGACGAGATCGCCACCCGCTTCAATCTCAAACGCAAGGACGTTTACGATGCGGCGCTGGCGCTCAAGCACGAGGACTGAGCGGCGTAAAAACGCCGAGCGCCACGGCCATCGCGGCGAGGCCCTGGCGGCCCTGTTCCTGCAGGCAAAATTCTACCGCCTGCGCGATCGCCGCTTCAAAACGCCGGTCGGCGAACTTGACCTGGTGACCGAAAAGGGCGGCACCATTGTCTTCGTCGAGGTCAAGGCGCGCGGCCGCT
The DNA here is from genome assembly GCF_030285925.1 of Devosia sp. YIM 151766. Classification (NCBI taxonomy): domain Bacteria; kingdom Pseudomonadati; phylum Pseudomonadota; class Alphaproteobacteria; order Hyphomicrobiales; family Devosiaceae; genus Devosia; species Devosia sp. YIM 151766. Next base: position 3,184,765 of record NZ_CP127251.1, read on the forward strand.
ATACCGACGAGGCGCTGGCGCTGGGCGCGGTCAATCGATCGCGCATCACCCGCGCCGCGCAATATTGGTTGGCCCGCCATCCCGGCGAAAGCGGGAAGGATATCCGCTTCGACGTAATTTTCCTTGCGTCCCGGCGCTGGCCGCGCCATCTCATCAACGCCTTTCCCGCTATCTGAGAAGTTCCATGTCGCTCAAAGTCGCTGTCCAGATGGACCATATCGCCTCTATCAATCCTGGCGGCGATTCCACCTTCGCCATGATGCTGGAGGCCCAGGCACGCGGTCATGAACTGCTGCATTATACGCCCGATACCCTGTCCCTCCGGGACAATCTGGTGAGCGCCCTGGCCCAGCCGGTCACCGTCACCGATGCTGAAAAGGGCGCCCATTTCAGCCTGGGCGCGGCCAGCCGGGTGGATCTTTCCACCCAGGACGTGGTGCTGATGCGTCAGGACCCGCCCTTCGACATGAATTATATCACGCTCACCCACATGCTGGAGCGCATCCATCCCAAGACCTTGGTGGTCAATCCGCCCGCCGCCGTGCGCAATGCGCCGGAAAAAATCCTGGTCACCGAATTTCCCGACCTGATGCCTCCGACGCTGGTGACGCGCGACCGGGACGAGATTCATGCCTTCCGCAAGGAGCATGGCAACATCATCGTCAAGCCGCTCTACGGCAATGGCGGAGCCGGGGTCTTCTTCATCCAGGAAGGCGACCATAATCTCGTCAGCCTCCTCGAACTCTTCGAGGTCAATTATCGCGAGCCCTTCATGGTGCAGCGCTACCTGCCGGATGTGCGCAAGGGCGACAAGCGCATCATCATCATCGATGGCGAGCCGGTCATGGGCCTCAACCGCATTCCCGCCGCTGGCGAAGCGCGGTCCAACATGCATGTGGGCGGACGGCCCGAGCTCTCCGCCCTGACCGAGCGCGAGCACGAAATCTGTGCCGCCATCGGCCCGGCGCTCAAGGAGCGCGACATGATCTTTGTCGGCATCGACGTCATCGGCGGCTACCTTACCGAGATCAACGTCACCTCCCCCACCGGTATCCGGGAGATCAAGCGTTTCGGCGGGCCTGACATTGCGGTCTTGATCTGGGATGCCATCGAGCGGCGGCGCGGCTGAACCGGGCTTGGCGGCAAGGCACAAATGCCCTAATCCTTGGCTTTGGGCCGGGGAACGGGCATGAATTCATTCCTTGTCGCATTCGCCACCTTGTTCGCCACGGTGGGCGTGGCCGACATCGCCTTCATCTTTGCCGCCCTGACCAAGGACAATACGGCAGCGCAACGCCGCACCTTCGCCACGCGCGGCGTGCTGGTGGCTTTGGCGATCCTGTTGTTCTTCGCCGTCCTGGGCCACGCCATCCTCGACATATTTGGCATCACCATTCCCGCCCTGCGCACCGCCGGCGGCATCCTGTTATTTTTGATCGCCATCGACATGGTGTTCGCCCGGCATTCGGGCGGCACCGGCACCACTGATGAAGAAGAGGTCGAAGCCCGCCAGAGCCACGATATTTCGGTATTTCCGCTGGCCATGCCGCTCATGGCCGGTCCCGGCGCCATCAGCGCCGTCATCCTGCTGACCACTGGCGCCAAATCCGATCTCGAATTCTGGCTGGTGCTGGCGGCTATCGTTGTGACCTTGGCGCTGGCCTGGCTGACCCTGCTCATCGCCATCCCGATCCAGCGCCTGCTGGGCCTCACCGGCCTGTCGGTGGTGTCACGCGTTGTTGGAATTCTGCTGGCCGCCCTTGCCGTGCAATTCGTCTTCGACGGCATCCAGTCAAGCGGTCTGCTGAGTAGCGTCTGACTGGCAATTTCAATCAAAATTGCGGCATTAAGCAAGTCTTAACGCTGTCCTTGACCTGGTCGGGGCAGGAGCGCACACCAGAGCCCGTTGCTCTGGAGGACAGTCGATGCGCCTGGCCGCGGCCCTGCTATTTCTGATCTTCGCCATGTTGTCGGCCAATGTCTCCGCCGTCAGCGCCGTGCGCTCGGAAATGCCGAACCCGATGTCGGCGCTGCCGCCGGATTACTGAAATCCGGCTTCTTCTCCATCGGCTTGCGGCTCGACACCGACCCCGAAAGCGTCGACGCGGCCATTCGGCGCCCGGACGAGCTGGTCGAGCGTGAAGCCCGGTCCCGATTCCTGCGGATTGACCGCCAGGACCAGATCATCCGCCCGCTGCGGCGCCCGGCTCAAGGGCATGACGGCGCCCGCCACTTCCAGCAGCCGGTCCTGACCCAGCCCCTGATAGGGGGGGCGCAGCATGGCTGCGGCGTCGGTGCCCAGAAGCGGATCGGCAATGGCGATGCTGACGCCGCCACCGCGATAGAAGCTGCGGATTGCCTGGCTGATATAGAAAGCCAGCTTGTCCGAGCCGGCGCTAGAAAAATGGATGCCGTCATCCTTGCGCATCAACGCGTTCTGCCCGTTGACGTCGGGGCCATGAGAGGAATAGCGCCCGTCCTCGCCCACGAAGCGGTCATAGATGTCGAGAAATTCCGCTCCTCCGGAAAAGGCCGCCATTTTGTGCAGGGCGCTGATCTGGCTGATGGCCGCGGAATATTCCGAGCGCGACATCGGTGGAAGACCCAGCCAGACCACCGGTTTCCGCGCCGCCCGCAATTGGCCGAGAAAGGCATTGAGCCTGCCCTGATAGGCCGAAATCCAGCCATCGCTGAGCGCCGGATAGGTCTGGCCGTTGGCGCGGATTTCCTGCCGGTCATTGATGCCGATAATGACGACGGCGATGTCGAAATTATCGGCCGCGATTTGTTCGGCCAGAGCCTTGTTCCAGTCGAAATAATCGTCCCGAACGAAGCCCGACGAACTGACGCCCTGCCCGATAACCACCAGGTTCGGGTCTTCGGCGTAGAAACGCTCCAGGGCGCGCGACAGATCGATGGCCAGCGAATCGCCGAAGACGGCCAGCCGGGTCGCATCGGGGGCCTTGTCGATGGCCGGCTGGACCGGCGCCGGCGGCAGGGTCGCCCTCGGCGCGCTTTGGCGCGGCTGGGGCTGCTGTACCGGAGCGGCGGGTGCCGGTTGCTCACCGAACAGCAGGTCGAACAATGTACGGCGCCGGGGCGCTTCCTGCTGGGCGACGAGCATGCGGTCGCCGGCCTGCATTTGCGCGAACGCCGGGCCGGTCTCGGCAAGCGCCATAACGGCAATCAGCAGAAAAAGGACGAGCCGCTTCATCGATATGTCCGGACCTTCTGCCGCCTTTTAGCATCCCGGCCGATGCAAGACCACGCCGCACGCGCGCGCGTGACATGTGGTTACGCGGCCGGTCGACACCCGGATGGCCTCGATCCGCTCAGCGATTGCGGGTCATCAAATGGCGTTCCCAATTATAGGCCGTTTCGACGATTTCCTCCAGATCGTCGTGCCGGGGAACCCAGCCGAGCAATTTCCGCACTTTCTCCCCCGTCGCGGTGATCGAGGCCGGATCGCCCTCGCGGCGCGGGGCTTCGTCGGCGCGCAATTCGGCACCGGTCACCTTGCGTACCGTATCGACCACCTCCCGTACCGAAAAACCCCGCCCATAGGCACAGTTGAGCGTCGTGCTGGTGCCGCCCTTGCGCAGGTGCTCGAGCAGCAGTGCATGGGCGTCGATGAGATCGGTGACGTGAATATAATCGCGGATGCAGGTGCCGTCCGGCGTCTCGTAATCGGTGCCGAAAATGCTCATCTTCTCGCGCTGGCCGAGGGCGGTCTGGCAGGCGACCTTGATGAGATGGGTGGCTTCGGGCGTGGACTGGCCCGAGCGTCGGCCCGGATCAGCCCCGGCAACGTTGAAATAGCGCAATATTCCATAGGTGATCGGGTGGGCGGCGGCCACATCGGCCAGCATCCATTCGGTCATCAGCTTGGAGCGGCCATAGGGCGACATGGGATTGAGGGGGGTATTCTCGACCACCGGCGCCAGCCCAGTCATGCCATAGACCGCGGCGGTGGACGAGAAAATGAAGTTCTTCACCCCGCCCTTGACGGCCGCCTCGATCAGATTGCGCGAGGTGGCGGTATTGTTGGCGTAATATTTGAGCGGATCGGCAACCGATTCGGGCACCACGATCGAGCCGGCGAAATGCACGATTTCGGTGATCTTGTGCTTCTCGATGAGCCGCAGCACCAATTCGATATCGCCGGCATTGCCCCGCTCGAACCGCGCCCGGCCATCCACGGCCCAGTCAAAGCCGGTGACGAGATTGTCGAGCACGACCACGTCTTCGCCGCTATCGGCCAGGTTGAGCACCATATGGCTGCCGATATAGCCGGCGCCGCCGGTTACCAGAACGGTCATGCTTTTGCTCTCCGCAATAGAAATGCTAACTGAACGCAACGATATCTGTCAGGCGTTGATTTAGCTTTACGCCAGTCATGCGTCCACAAGGGAGAAATTCACGTGTCCAAACGCGTCCGCACCGCCGTCTTCCCCGTTGCCGGGCTGGGAACCCGCTTCCTGCCTGCAACCAAGGCGATGCCCAAGGAAATGCTGACCGTGGTGGATCGCCCGCTGATCCAATATGCGGTGGATGAGGCCCGCGAGGCCGGCATCGAGCACTTCGTCTTCGTCACTGGCCGCAACAAGGGCGTGATCGAGGATCATTTCGATCGCCAGTTCGAACTGGAAACCACGCTGGAAGCCCGTGGCAAGAACGCCGCGCTCAGGGAATTGCAGCAGGACCTGCCCTCGGCCGGCCGCACCAGCTTCACCCGCCAGCAGGAACCTTTGGGGCTTGGCCATGCCGTCTGGTGCGCCCGCCATATTGTCGGCGACAATCCTTTCGCCCTGCTGCTGCCCGATATGCTGTTCAAGGGCGAGCCGGGCGTGCTCAAGCAGATGATGGACAGCTACGAGCAAACCGGCGGCAATGTCGTCGCCGTCGAAGAGGTGCCGGAAAGCGAAATCTCCTCCTATGGTGTCGTGGCCAGGGGCGAGGGCCCGGACCACGGCTTTGTCATCGATGGCATGGTGGAAAAGCCCAGGCGCGAGGATGCCCCTTCAAATCTGATCATTTCGGGACGCTACATCCTGCAGCCAGAAATCTTTGCGCTTCTGGCCGATCAGCCGCGCGGCGCCGGTGGCGAAATCCAGCTGACCGACGGCATGCAGACACTGATGACCCGGCAGCGCTTTACCGGCGTCAAATATCAGGGCCAGAGCTTCGATTGCGGCTCCAAGATCGGTTTTCTCACCGCCAATGTCGTCTATGCCCTGGATCGCGACGATATCCGGTCCGGTTTCGTGCGGGAATTGCGCAAGCTCGATCTGGAGGACCGGCTCTAGCCTAGCGCTTGAGCGTGATCCCGACGCCGATGCTATGGGTATCGAGCAGACCGCTATTGCTGTTGTCGCGGTGGGCAAAGGCATATTCCGCCGACAGGGCCGTATGCGCGTTGACGACATAATCGGCGCCGGCGCCAAAGCCGCGCCGGTGCTCGATTTCCCCATTGCCTTCCAATACCGACAGCCCCCAATCGGTCGAGGCGCGCAGGCGCAGCCAGGAATTGACCGTATAGTCCAGCTTGGCGGTCGCGACATGCGTTACCCGCGCCGTGCCCTTGGCATCGGCGCCGGTCGGCTCGATATTGGTGGCGAGCGAAGCGGCGAGATTGACGGTCGAGTTCGGTGAATAGACCAGGCTCGCATCGTAGAGCTGGGCGGTGATATCGGCCAGGCCCGCGGCGTCGAAATTATGGTGACCCAATCCGATCGAGGCGCTGGCGCTGATAACGCCGTTCCAGCTGCCGGCTATGCCGCCGCGCAGGGCCGTGCTGGTCGCATCGGTCCTGACGCCCAGGGCAGGCGAGGCGGCGTCGAACATGTCGCGGCCCAGCGCGGCCTCGCCGAAAACCTCGAAAATCGGCGTGATCTGGACGCCGGCGCGCAGGCTGGTATCGGCCTGCCACAGATTTTGATCCGAATTGTCGGTGGAGCCGGTATCGGTGCGGATCGTGGGGCCATGGATTGTCCGTTCGAGATTGGTCTTGAGCCCCAGATTGACCTTGCCGAAAGACCGGTCGACGCCAAGTCCCGCCGAGCCGCTCAATATCTGGGGCGGTTGGGCGATTAGCGGGTCGAGCCCCGGCGTGTTTGGCAATGGCTGACGGAGATCGAGCGCGGCCGCGCCGCTGAGGCTGGTGCTCTTATCCAGCGCCATATTCGCCGAAAGACCGAGGCGAAGCGCGGTGAGGCCCAAGGTTTCGCTATCGTCCCAAGGCCGCGCCATCTCGGCGGTCCCTTCGATGACAAGATCCGCGCGTCGCCCGTCATGCTTGGCCGTGAAGGCCGGGTTGAGTGTGGTGAGGAAGCTGCCGCCCTCGGTGCTGCTGCTGGTATAGGCGCCCTTGAGGCCGACGGACCAGTCGAAGTGAAAGGGCGGATGGGCCGGCTCGCTTCCAGCGCTGAAGGTGCCGCTTCCCGGCGCGACCGGATAGAGGCCCGGTTGCAGCCGCTCGCTGTCATATTCCGGCCCGTCCGGCCCCGGCGGGTCGGCCAAGACGACGCCCGCGGGAAGCAGCCCGATGGTGGCAAAGAGCAGCAATGTCCAATTTCGTCCGGCCACAGCCTGCTCCGCGAGAAAGCCGGCGGCATCGGGGTTGGCCGGCCATGGCCCTTGGGGGGTCTTGCCGCGATCCTTTCATTTTATGGTTAACGAACGATTGCCGTGCTCATCATTGGATAGGCGTGTTCAGCAATCCCGCATGACCGATCTATTTGGCGAATTGACATCTGCCGCTGGCTTGCAGCGCTGCGATGGCGCGGGGATCGCAGCCGGTCGAGAGGAACATCAGCCAGTCGTTGCTATTGCCGTAGAACACGTTGCGATCCACCTCGCCGCGTACGCCCGGCACCACGCCGGTCTGGCTATATTGCCAGAAGGTCCAGGGACGGTTCTTGTAGCGCTCATGCGGCTCGGCGGCGGTGGAGCGCAGCCAGAAGGCATTGGGGAAATACTCGCCTTCCAGGATGTCGCGATGGAAATTCATGTCGGTATAGATGATCGGCAGCTTGCCGGTATGGCGTTCCATGACCTCCAGCATCAGCCGGATCTTTTCCAGCGCGTCGGCCCGGTTCGGCTTGGTCTTGCAGCTGGAGTGATTGTTCCATTCCAGGTCGAGGACCGGCGGCAGGGCGCTGGGATCGGCGGGCACGTTCCGGACGAACCAGGCGGCCTGTTCCGAGGCCAGCGAGCACCAGGTCATGAAATGATAGGCGCCGCGTGGCATGCCGGCATCGCGCGCCCTGATCCAGTTCCGCTGGAAATCGGGATCGATATAATCCTTGCCCTCGGTGGCCTTCATGAAGACGAAATGGATGCCGGCGGCGCGTGCCTTGGGGAAATCCACATTCTCCTGATAGCGCGCCACATCGATGCCCTGAATGGGCATGGCGCGCGCTCGGTCGACGCCGGAATGGGGTCTGTTGTCGCCGGGAATGGCGCCATAGAGCCCGCCGCCGCTGGCGCAGGCCGCCAGGGCGACAGCAACCAGCCCGGCGATCAGGCCGCGGGAAAAAGTAGAAGCGGAACGGGAAATCCGGGCGGCGGCCATCGATCAGAACACTCGGTACGCAGAACAAAACCTGGCATTTCATTCAACATGGCCAGGTTAACGGAGCTTTAGGTTAAGCATTGTGGCAGCGGGCATGGTTAACGCGCCCTATTGCGTTCGCCATACGTTCTTGCGAGGTCCGGTTTGTTTTGCTAGCTTCCGATAGGGATCGGGGACAGGCGACATGGTCACGCGCGTTGCGACAGTGGCTTTTCAGGGCATAGAGGCGGTGCCCGTCGACGTGCAGGTGCAGATTGCGCCGGGCATTCCCGCCTTCATTCTCGTCGGTCTGCCGGACAAGGCGGTAAAGGAAAGCGGCGAGCGGGTGCGTGCCGCCCTGGTCGCTTCGGGGCTGGGCCTGCCGCCCAAGCGCATTACCATCAATCTCGCCCCTGCCGACCTGCCTAAGGAGGGTAGCCATTACGACCTGCCCATCGCCTTGGGCCTGATGGCGGCGCTCGGTGTCATCCCCCAGGATGGCCTGGACGGCTTTCTGGCTTTGGGCGAATTGGGCCTTGATGGCAGGCTGGCCCATGTCGGCGGCGTACTACCCGCCGCCATCGCGGCACAAGGCCGGAATCGCGGCATCATCTGTCCGGCCGCCTCCGGCCCCGAAGCGGCCTGGGCCGGGGAGGAGATCGACATTCTCGCCGCCGATACCCTGCTGGCTCTGGCCAATCATCTCACCGGTCGTCAATTGCAGGCCCGCCCCCGGCCCGGGCGGGATTTGCGGGCGGCGGGCGAATTGCCCGATCTTGCCGAGGTGCGGGGACAGGCCTTGGCCCGGCGCGCGCTCGAAGTGGCGGCGGCCGGCGGCCACAATCTGCTGATGATCGGCCCCCCGGGCGCAGGAAAGTCCATGCTGGCGATGCGATTGCCCTCGATATTGCCGCCCCTCGGCCCAAGGGAATTGCTCGATGTCTCCATGATCCAGTCCATTGCCGGCGAACTGGCCGGCGGGGCGCTTTCCGACCGGCGTCCGTTCCGCGCCCCGCACCATTCCGCGTCCATGGCCGCGCTGGTGGGCGGCGGGCTCAAAGTGCGTCCGGGGGAGGTAAGCCTAGCCCATAATGGTGTGCTGTTTCTCGATGAATTGCCCGAATTCTCGCCCAGCGTCCTCGATAGTCTCCGCCAGCCGCTGGAAAGTGGCGAGACGGTGATCGCCCGCGCCAATGCGCGCGTCTCCTATCCCAGCCGCTTCCAACTGGTCGCGGCGATGAATCCCTGCAAATGCGGCATGGCGGGCACGCCGGGCCATGTCTGCCGGCGCGGCGCTGCCTGCGTCACCGACTATCAGGGGCGCATTTCCGGCCCCTTTTTGGATCGCATCGATATCCGTGTCGATCTGCCGGCGGTTTCGGCCACCGACATGATCGCGCCTGCGGCCCCTGCCGAATCCTCGGCCTCCGTGGCCAGGCGCGTCGCCGCCGCCCGCGAATGCCAGCGTCGCCGCTTCGCCGATGCCGGTCATCCCGATATATCGACCAATGCCACGGCGGGGGCCGCGCTGATCGAAAAGCTGGTCGAGCCGGATCGCGAAAGCCAGGTCCTCCTGCTGCAAGCGGCCGAACGGTTCAATCTTTCGGCCCGCGCCTATCATCGCGTCCTGAAAGTCGCGCGCACCCTTGCCGACCTTGCCGGGTCCGATAAAGTGGCGCGCCCGCATATAGCCGAAGCCCTGAGCTACAGGCTCAGATTCGGTGCCGCCTGACAGAGCCGGAGAACCCTCGTGAAACACCGCATTTCCGCCGGCGCCCTGACCTTGCGGGAGGGCAATATCCTGTTGGTGCGCCATTGCCGGCCCGGCATCCATGATTTCTGGGCGGGTCCCGGCGGCGGCGCGGAGGGTGCCGAGGAACTGCGCGAAGCCGCCGAGCGGGAGACTTTCGAGGAGGCCGGCATTCGTGTGCGAACGGGGCCAATGGCCTATATCGATGAATTGGTCGACGATTGGGGGCGGATCGTCAAATTCTGGTTCCTCGCCGACTACCTCTCTGGATCGATCGATGTCAGCGCCAATCCAGCCGAGGGCGAGGCGATCAGCGAAGCGGGCTGGTTCTCGCGCAAGGCGCTCCCGGAGGGTCACATTTTCCCCGAAGTGCTGCGCGGCCGCTTCTGGTCCGATCTCGAAGGGGGATTTGCGCACCCGATCAAGCTGCCATTGCGCCGCTCGATCTTTTGACGCCCGCCGGGGTCTGGCCGGGATGGGGCGAGTCACGCTTCGGCTGGCCGAAGGTTTCACGTGAATCCCGGCCTGTGCTCAACTCACCCGCCTATAGCCGCCAGCAACGCCTTCGGGCGACAGCACGATCTGCCAGAGATTGATCTGCCGCGCCCGGAACAGAGCCGCGAACACCGAGAGATAAAAGCGCCACATGCGGCGAAAGCGTTCGTCATATTGGGTCGAAAGCGTCGGCCAGGCCGCATCGAAATTGTCCCGCCAGGCCAGCAGGGTCCGATCATAATCGGCGCCGAAATTGTGCCAGTCCTCCATGACGAACAGGCCTTCCATGGCCGCGCCGATCTGCGCGATGGAGGGCAGCATCCCATTGGGAAAAATATATTTTTCTGCCCAGGGATCGCCATGCGTGCTGGAATGATTGCCGCCGATCGAATGCAGCAGGAACAATCCCTCGGGCTTGAGGAGCCGGCGCACCTTCTCCAGGTAAAACCGATAATTCTTGTAGCCCACATGTTCGAACATGCCGATGGAGACGATGCGGTCGAACTGGCCCTCCAGAGCGGCATAATCCATCACCCGGGTTTCGATGGGCAGGCCGTTGCTGCGCTGATTGGCCAGTGCCGCCTGTTCCTGGCTGACGGTAACCCCAAGTCCCAAAATGCCGTAGCGCTCGGCGGCGAATTGCAGAAATCCGCCCCAGCCCGAACCGATATCGAGCACTTTCATGCCCGGCCGCAGCCCGATCTTGCGGCAGATAAGGTCGAGCTTGGCTTCCTGCGCTGCGTCGAGCGTGGTGGCTTCGGCCCAATAGCCGCAGGAATAGACCATCCGCCTGTCCAGCATGGCGCTATAGAGATCGTTGCCGATATCGTAATGCTTTTCGCCCACTTCGCGGGCCCTGAGGCGCTGGAGATTGAAAAGCCGCGCCCGCAAAATGCTCCAGAGCAGCGGCAGGTCGCGCGGAAAGGCGTCCTGGATGCGGGCCTTGGCGAGTTTGAAGAGGAAGGCATCGAGCCGCTCGGCCTCCCACCAGCCATCCATGTAACTTTCACCCAGGCCCAGCGTGCCTTGGCGCAGGATGCGCTCATAGAGCCGCTCGTCGGTGATCGTTACATCGGCATTGGAAGAGCCGACAATGATGCCGGCCCGCGAGAGCTGTTCGTGCACGAACCGTTTTGCAGGCGAGGTCATGGCCAGCGCGAGAATTTGTGGGCAATGATGGCAGGTTAACCCCATTGCCTTCCGCCGATCAAGCGCTTGTGCATCTTGGCCGGTGCGCTCTGCCGAAGCCCGGTGGAGGGCGCTTCTTAAGCCAGGAAAGGGGTTGGCGGGACCGGATTGTCCGGAGAGTCACGCGAGCGCGGCCAGATCCTTCTTCTGCCGCCGCCGGATCACCGAAGAGGGGATATTCATGCCCTCGCGATATTTGGCCACGGTGCGGCGGGCCAGTTCGATGCCCTGCTCCTGGCGCAGCAATTCGGCGATATTGTCGTCGGAGAGGATGGCGTTGGCCGGCTCCGCATCGATCAATTGCCTGATGCGGTGGCGCACCGCTTCGGCCGAATGATCGCTGCCGCCATCGGAGGATGCGATGGCGGTGGTGAAGAAATACTTCATCTCGAACAGGCCGCGCGGCGTGGCCAGGTATTTCTGCGCCGTCACCCGTGACACGGTGGATTCATGCATCTCGATCGCCTCGGCGATCATTTTGAGCGTCATGGGTTTGAGATGTGCCACGCCATGGGTGAGGAAGCCATCCTGCTGGCGCACGATCTCGGCGGCGACCTTGGTGATGGTCTGGGCCCGCTGGTCGAGGCTCTTGGTCAGCCAGTTGGCATTGGCGAGGCAGTCGGAAAGGAATGTCTTCTCGGCCCCATTGCGCGTCTTCCTGGTCACCGTCGCATAATAGACCCGATTCACCAGCACCCGCGGCAGCACGTCGGAATTGAGTTCGACCTGCCAGCCGCCATCGGGGCCGGGCCGCACGAAGACATCGGGCACCACCGCTTCGACCGGGGCGCTGTCGAAGGCGAAGCCCGGCCTGGGATCGAGCCGGCGCAATTCGGCCAGCATGTCCGCCAGGTCCTCGCGGTCACAGCCCAGCACTTTCAGCAGCGCCGGCATATTGTGCTCGGCCAACAGATGCAGATTGTCGATCAGCCGCTGCATCATCGGGTCCAGCCGGTCGCGCTCGCGCAATTGCATGGCCAGGCATTCGGCGACATTGCGGGCAAAGAGACCGGCCGGCTCGCAGGTCTGCAACACCGCGAGCACCGCTTCGACATCCTCGATTTCGGCCCCGAGCAATTCGGCCACGGCGCTGGTTTCAACAACGAGGTAACCCGCCTCGTTGAGCCCGTCGATCAGATGCCGGGCGATCAGCCGGTCGGCCTGCATGCGCAGCAGCATATTGGCCTGGGCTTCGAGATGATCGGCAAGGTGCGGGCGGCTGGCGACGAACTGGTCGATATCGGGGGCTTCGCCGGCCTCGAAACGGCCATTGCGGTCTGGTCCGCCACTCTGGCCCAGATCCTGGGCAATGGCATCGGGAAAGACGTTCTCCACTGCCGTGTCATAGCTTTCGGCGATCTCGTCGGCATCCTTGACGCGCTCGCCGGAGGTATAGGTGTCCTCATAGGCGCTCATTTCCGTCTGCCGTTCGGGTGCCTCGGCCGGCCCGCCATCCTCTCCGCCGCCTTCTTCGCGCTCGAGCAGCGGATTGCGCAGCAATTCGGCGTCGACGAAATCGTTGAGTTCGAGATGGCTCAATTGCAGCAGCCGGATCGACTGCATCAATTGCGGCGTCAATGTCAGGCTTTGGGACTGGCGGAATTCCAGCCGCGGCGTCAGCGCCATGCGTCGGTCTCTGGTGCGAATTTCCAGCCGTTTCCGGCTGCTTTCCGCGCGTACCATGCCCCGCTTCGCGATCGACAGCAAGTTTTGAGCAAGTTTCGTGCCAATTGCCCGGCGCCAGCCTAGATCGAAAAACTCTCACCCAGATAGACGCGCCGCGCCTCCGGGTCGGCGGAGATGGTTTCGGGCCGGCCCTGGATCATCACCTTGCCGCCATGGATGAGATAGGCCCGGTCCACCAGGCCCAGGGTCTCGCGCACGGCATGGTCGGTGACCAGCACACCGATGCCGCGCTGGGTCAATTGCCGCACCAGTCCTTTCACCTCGGCCACGGCGATCGGGTCGACGCCGGCAAAGGGTTCGTCGAGCAGCATGAAGGCGGGGTCGGCGGCCAGTGCCCGGGCGATCTCGACGCGGCGGCGTTCGCCGCCGGACAGGGCCAGCGCGTTGGATTTGGCCAGGTGGGTGATGGAGAATTCTTCCAGCAGCGATTGCAGCTTTCGCTTGCGCTCCGCGCGCCCGCTCACCGCATTTTCCAGCACCGCCATGATATTGCCTCTGACGGTCAGCCCGCGAAAGATGGAGGGCTCCTGCGGCAGGTAGCCGATGCCCAACTGCCCGCGCTGGAACAGCGGCAGATGGGTGATCACCTGTCCATCGAGCAGGATCTTGCCGGCATCGGGTTTGACCAGGCCCATGATCATGGTGAAGACCGTGGTCTTGCCGGCGCCATTGGGCCCAAGCAGGCCAACCGCCTCGCCGCGCCGCACCGCCAGCGACACGTCGCGGACCACGGCGCGCTTGCCGAAGCTCTTGGCCAGGCCATGCGCCACCAGCCAGCCTTTCTGATCGATGCGTGGACGGGCGGGTTCGGCGCTCATTGCGAGTTGAAGATACCGGTCACGCGCCCGCCATCGGGGCTGGTGAAGGTCGAGATATTGGTCTCAAGGTTCACGACCAATTCGCTGGCATCGACGACGCCGCTGGCATTGGTGACCTTCACATTGCCGGTCAGGCGCAAAAGCTGGTCGGCGGGGGTGAAAACGGCATGGTCGCCGATTGCATCCTGGTCCGGGGTCTTCAGGCGCACCTCGCCGCCCAGCGCCTCGAAGGTGCGGATATCGCTGGTGCCGCCGTCGCCATAGGTGGCCACGACTCTGGGCGCCCACACCGTGACACTGGGATGGACCACCACGACATTGCCGGTAAACACGGCTTCGCGCGCCGCCTCGTTCATGACGAACAGATCCGAGGTGATTTCCACCAGCCGCTGCGCCTGCGCGCCAGGCGTCAGCAGCAGGACGGCGAGAAGGGCAAAAACGGGCCGCATTAGGCGCATGGGCTCAATCTCCTGGACCGGAAATGGATTTTTCTCCGGTCGCGATGGGCAGGGTGACGACGGCGCGCGAAAAAGTCCAGACCACGGCTTCGGCGTCATAGACCAAGCCTTCGGCCCGAACGGTGGAGCCATCGGCATTGTCGATGCTGACGGCGCCCTTGGTATTGAGCGTCTGTGCCTCCCAGTCGAACACCGAATCGGTGAGCGTTCCGGTCATGCCGGTGGAATCGGCAATATCGGCCAGTTCCGGTATGGTGGTGATCTGACCAGCCATGTCCAGCTGCGCCGCTGCGGCATCGATCTGCAATTGCACCCCGTCCACCCGGTCGATGACCAGATGCGCGCCGCTGAGAGCGATGAGATCGGTGCGCGCCCGGTGCGCCTGTGCCGTTTCCGCCCACACCCTATAAGCCGAGCCGTCGGACAATATGCCGGCATATTCGGGCGCGTCGACGATGATGGTTTCCGGCGTCACTTCGATGCGCCCCACCCCGAACCGTCCGGTAAAGCTGGCGAGATAGATCTGCACCATCAGCCCGGCCAGCACCACGAGGCCCATGGCCGGAATGCCGAGGCGCAGCATGGCGACGAACCGGTTGCGCCGCGCGAGGCGCTGGTACATCTGCAATTGTGCCGTCGCGCCTGCCATGGGGATGATCCGGCTCAGCTATGGGCGAAAATGTCGGTTTCTTCCCAGCCCAGCAGGTCCAGCGCGCAACGCGTCTTGAGGAATTCGAAGCAGGACCGGGCCAGTTCGGTCCGCCCCTCCCGCGCCAGCATGCGGTCGAGATGGCGCTTGAGGTCGTGCAGGTAGAGAACGTCCGAAGCGGCATAGTCGAGCTGGGCATCGCTCAGCTTCTCCGCCCCCCAGTCCGAGCTCTGCTGCTGCTTGGACATGTCGACATTGAGAAGCTCGCGCGCCAGGTCCTTGAGGCCGTGGCGGTCGGTATAGGTGCGCACCAGCTTGGACGCGATCTTGGTGCAATAGACCGGGCCGGTCACCACCCCGAAACGGTGCTGCAACACCGCCACGTCGAAGCGGGCATAATGGAAAATCTTGGTCACGCCGGGATCGGAGAGCAGCTTCACCAGATTGGGCGCCTCGATCGCATCCTGGGGAATCTGCACCACGTCAGCGCTGCCGTCGCCGGGCGAAAGTTGCACCACGCAGAGCCGGTCGCGATGGGGGTGCAGGCCCATGGTCTCGGTATCGATCGCCACTTCGCGACCGTAATTGGAAAGATCGGGCAGGTCGCCGCGATGCACTCTGATGGCCATAATCTCGTCCAGCAATGATATCCAGCCTTTCCTTGGCACAGAGCGAGAGCCAAGGAAAGGCGTCCCGTCTCCGCGGCCGGAATTGCCGGGGCACCGCCGGCGTTGCCCCGGCTTCGATATAAAGCCTTCTTTATATGGCCCTTGCTTTCCTGGAATGGACCTGCGAGAAACGGGCCTGAAAGTGTGGGGAAAGTGTCTCCACACGCGCACTACCGCGTGCGCCCTCGCCACTTGCAAAGAGGTTTAACGTGGCCCGATCCTCCTATCTGTTCACTTCGGAATCGGTTTCCGAAGGTCATCCTGATAAAGTCTGCGACCGCATATCCGACGAGATCGTCGACCTAGTTTTCAAGGAAGCCAAGAAGACCGGCATGGACCCGGGCCAGGTGCGCATTGCCTGCGAAACGCTGGCCACCACCAATCGGGTCATCATCGCCGGGGAAGTGCGCGTGCCCGAAACTCTGCTCAAGAAGGGCAAGGACGGCAAGATCGTTACCGATGCTGCCGGCGCTCCGGTGGTCAATCCGTCCAGGTTCAAATCGGCCGCCCGCAAGGCGATCAGGGCCATCGGCTATGAACAATCGGGCTTTCACTGGAAGACCGCCAGGATCGACGTGCTGCTGCATGGCCAATCGGCCGATATCGCCCAGGGCGTGGATGAAAGCGGCAATAAGGATGTCGGCGCCGGCGACCAGGGCATTATGTTCGGCTATGCCAGCCGCGAGACTCCCGAATTGCTGCCTGCGCCGATTTATTACGCCCACAAGATCCTCGAGGCCCTGACCGAGGCCCGCAAGTCGGGCCAGGGCCCGGCCGCCGTGCTTGGTCCCGATGCCAAGAGCCAGGTGACGGTGCGCTATGAGGACGGCAAGCCGGTGGGCGTGACCCAGATCGTGCTGTCCACCCAGCATCTGGATGAAAGCCTGACCTCCGCCGATGTGCGGAAAATCGTCGAGCCCTATATTCGCGCCGCGCTGCCCGAGAGCTGGATCGACGGCGATACGGTCTGGCATGTCAATCCAACCGGAAAATTCGTCGTCGGCGGCCCCGATGGCGATGCCGGCATGACCGGCCGCAAGATCATCGTCGACACCTATGGCGGCGCGGCCCCGCATGGCGGCGGCGCTTTTTCGGGCAAGGATCCCACCAAGGTCGACCGCTCGGCCGCCTATGCGGCGCGCTATCTCGCCAAGAACGTGGTTGCCGCGGGCCTGGCCGATCGCGCCACCATCCAGCTGTCCTACGCCATCGGCGTCGCCGAGCCGCTCTCGATCTATGTCGACCTGCACGGCACCGGCAAAGTGGACGAAACGCGGCTCGAAACGGCCCTGGCCCAGGTCATGGACCTGACGCCGCGCGGCATCCGCACCCATCTCGATCTCAACAAGCCCATCTATGCCAAGACCGCCGCCTATGGCCATTTCGGCCGCAAGGCGGGCCGCGACGGCTCGTTCTCGTGGGAAAAGACCGATCTGGTGAAGGCGCTCAAGGCCGCCGTGGCCTGATCGACAAGCCGATTGACCGAGGGCCTCTTTTCCGCAAAAGCGGGGGAGAGGCCCTTATCTTTTCGAGCAGATGACAATGTCCGACCACGAACTTCCCAAAACCCGCTCCGGCGAGCCGCGCGCCTTTTTCGGGCGCCGCTCCGGCAAGACGCTGCATGGCGGACAGCGGGCCCTGGTGGACGATCTGCTGCCGCAGGTGGAGATCAGGCTCGAGGGCGAACTCGATCCGAAAACGCTGTTTCCCGATGCCCGGCGCTTCGTCATCGAGATCGGCTATGGCGGTGGCGAGCATCTGGCGCGCAAGGCGGCGGAAGAACCGGAAACCGGCTTTATCGGCTGCGAGGTCTTTACCGGCGGCATCGGCAAGATGGTCGGGGCCATCGAGGCGGGCGCGCTGGCCAATGTGCGGCTCTTCACCGACGATGCGCTGAAGCTGCTGACCGTTCTGCCCGCTGGCTCCATCGACGCGGTCTATCTGCTCTATCCCGATCCCTGGCCCAAGACGCGCCACCATAAAAGGCGCTTTGTTTCACCCACCACGCTGGCGGAGCTGGCGCGGGTAATCCGGCCCGGCGGCCTGTTTTACTTCGCCACCGATATCGAGGATTACGCCAACTGGACCCTGGCCCATATCGTGCGGGCTCCCGAATTCGCGTTCAATCCGGACGCGCCGGGCAGCTGGCACCTGCCTTATCCGGGCTGGCAGCCGACCCGCTACGAGCAGAAGGCGCGCCGTGAAGGGCGAATGACCAGCTTCTATTTCCGTTTCGAGCGCAGTGTGGCCGAGGCGCAACCTTAACAAGGTTTAAGTTGCCCCCTCTCTGGACCTGGGGCAGAGGCGACCCATATGCGACCTTTATGCCTGCCGGAGAAGCCTCATGTCCGCCCCCGAAAATGACCTGCTCGTGGTGCGGCCGAGCAAGTGGATGCTGGTGGTGATCGTGCAGCTGCGCCAAGGCACGATGCGGTTCAACGAACTGCGCCGCAATATGGGGGGCGTGCCGCAGAAATCGTTGAGCCAGACGCTGCGGGAACTGGAGCGCAATGGCTTCGTTTCGCGCCGGGCCTATGCGACCATTCCGCCCCGCGTTGAATATGATCTCACCGATCTGGGCCGGGAATTGCTAGCCCTGGCCGAGGATTGGCAGAATTTCGCCCGGCGTAATCGGCCTGCGGTGGAAGCGGCCAGGCAGCGCTTCGACAGCGATGAAAGCGCGCTGTTCTAGGTTCAGGCGCCGCCATGGCTGGCGGCGCCGGGTTCGTCCGGTCAGATATTGGCCGGGTTCAGCGTATCGGCATCGAAAAGACGCATGACCTGGCGGCCATCTTCGGTGACGAAGGCGCGGACATAGGAACCCCATTGCTCAACCGAACTGGCGTTCACGCCCTGCGATTGCAGCTGATAGAGCACATAATCGGCGTTGAAAGAGCTTGTTTCGCTTTCGACCGGCGCCGGCGGGGACAGCGGCGCGGCTTCGGCCATGGCGGGCACGGCGATGCCGGCCAGGGCGGCAGCTGTAACCAGGGCGACAACACTATTCTTGATCATGAGAGGAGCCTTTCTGTTTGTGGTGATGACAGGCAAATGCTCCCGCCCAGGCCAAGCTGCAAGGCCGCTTAATTGCTTTTTTGGACTTGAAATCGTCTGGGGCGGTCCAAGGGTTTGACCGAGGAAATCAACAGCGTTCGAGGACACTTGGTTTCCTTGTGGAAACTGTAAGCACTGTGCGAATCCGCTCCATGCAACCGGCTGCCCGGCCCCTCGTTGATTGGCGAAAAGGAACATTCGTCATGCAGATCAGCGTCAGGATTCTCGACACCATCCCCGTCACCCACAATGTCCGCCATTATCGGGTCGAACGGCCCAAAGGCTACAATTTCTCACCCGGCCAGGCTACCGAAGTCAGTATCGACCGCGAGGGCTGGCGGGACGAGAAGCACCCGTTCACCTTCACCTGCCTGCCCGGTGCCGAATGGCTCGAATTCACCATCAAGAGCTATTTCGACCATTCCGGCGTCACCAACGAACTCTGGTCGCTGGGCCCCGGTGACGGGCTGATTCTGCGCGACGTCTGGGGGACGATCCAGTATAAGGGGCCGGGCACCTTCATCGCCGGCGGCGCCGGGGTGACCCCGTTCATCGCCATCCTGCGCCAGCTTCAGGCGACCGGGAAGCTCAAGGGTAATCGCCTCATTGTCTCCAACCGCACCGAAAAGGACATCATCCTGCGCGACGAATTCGAGGCCATGGACGGACTGGACGTGCTCTGGACCGTCACCGGCGATTCCCGCTCCCGGCTGCTGCAGGAACGGATCGATGCCGATTTCACCCGGCGCCATGTCCCCGACCTGCAACGGAATTTCTATCTCTGCGGTCCCGATGCGATGGTCGGCGACATACGCGGCCTGCTGGAAGCGGCGGGCGCCGATGTCGGCAATGTGACCTGGGAGAAGTAGCGCGGCCGCTCTTCCCTTGCTTTTCCCGCGCCATGGCGCTATATGAACGCCAACATCATTGCTCTCATGTCGAGAGTGGGTGCCCTGACCGGCCCCCGCTCTTTTTGTTTATCTGGACCTCATGGCTTTTGATCTCGCGGAAAAGCGCTATATCAAGGAAACGGGCCTCGAAGCCCGCATCGCCCGCATTGTCGAGCCGGTGGCCAATGATCTGGGTTTTGCGCTGGTGCGGGTGAAGGTCACCCCGGAGAATGGTTGCACCTTGCAGATCATGGCCGAAGACGCCCATGGCCGCTTCACCATCACCGATTGCGAGGCCCTGTCCAAGGACCTGTCTCCGGCGCTGGACGTGGAAGATCCGATCGACCGCGAATATCACCTGGAAGTCTCGTCCCCCGGCATTGACCGGCCATTGGTGCGCAAGCGCGATTACGAGCGCTATATCGGCCACGAGGCCAAGGTGGAACTGGCGGACATGATCAATGGTCGCAAACGTTTCCGGGGCGATATCGCCGCCGTGGACGACGAGGGCGTCACCATTCGCCTACCTGATGCTCCGGGCGGCGCCGACCCCGACCACAAGCTCGGCTTCGTCAATATCGCCGAAGCCAAGCTGGTCATGACCGACAAGCTCATGGATATGGCCCGCGCCGACCAGGAGCTGCATAGAATCGACGACGACGAGACCGAAACGGTCGAATATGCCGGCGCCGAAAATGACGACGAAAACATCTCCCCATCCGACGAGCCGGAGACCGGAACGGTCGAGGATGCGGCGGAAACGATTGCTCCCAAGGAGACAAGATAATGGCCGTTAGCGCGAACCGCCTTGAGCTGTTGCAGATTGCCGACGCCGTCGCCCGCGAAAAGTCCATCGACCGCATGGTGGTGATCGAGGCGATGCAGGATGCCATGGAAAAGGCCGCCAAGGGCCGCTATGGCGCCGAGACCGAGATCAAGGTCGAGATCAATCCGCGCTCCGGCGAAACCCGCATGTGGCGCCTGCTGGAAATCGTCGACGAGGTCGAAGAGCCGTCCCGCCAGGTCAATCTCCAATTCGCTCAGGTCAAGTCGCCCCAGGCCAAGGTCGGCGACTTCCTCACCGAGCCGCTGCCGCCGATGGAATTCGGCCGCATCGCCGCCCAGTCGGCCAAGCAGGTCATCGTGCAGAAGGTGCGCGATGCCGAGCGCGACCGCATGTTCGAGGAATATACCGGCCGCGTCGGCGAGATCGTCAATGGCTCGGTCAAGCGCGTCGAATATGGCAATGTCATCGTCGATCTGGGCCGGGGCGAAGCCATTATTCGTCGCGACGAACTGATCCCGCGCGAAATGTTCCGCTATGGCGACCGCGTCCGCGCCTATATCTACGACGTGCGCCGCGAACAGCGCGGCCCGCAGATCTTCCTCAGCCGCACCCATCCGCAATTCATGGCCAAGCTGTTCATGCAGGAAGTGCCGGAAATCTATGACGGCGTCATCACCATCCGCTCGATCGCCCGCGATCCGGGCAGTCGCGCCAAGATCGCCGTGACGTCCAATGACAGCTCGATCGATCCGGTCGGCGCCTGCGTTGGTATGCGCGGCTCTCGCGTCCAGGCGGTCGTCGCCGAATTGCAGGGCGAAAAGATCGACATCATTCCCTGGACCGATTCCATTGCCGATCTCGTGGTTTCGGCGTTGCAGCCGGCCGATGTCGCCAAGGTGGTGCTGGACGAGCAGGCCGAGCGCATCGAAGTGGTGGTGCCCGACGAGCAATTGTCGCTGGCCATCGGCCGCCGCGGCCAGAATGTGCGCCTCGCCAGTCAGCTCATCGGCTGGGATATCGACATTCTGACCGAGCAGGAAGAAAGCGAACGCCGGCAGAAGGAATTCACCGAACGCTCCAGCCTGTTCATGCAGGCCCTTGACGTCGACGAGATGGTTGCCCAGCTATTGGCTTCGGAAGGCTTCTCCTCGGTCGAGGAACTGGCCTATATCGAGAGCAATGAAATCGCCTCGATCGAGGGCTTCGACGAGGAGACCGCCGCCGAAATCCAGAATCGCGCCGCCGAATATCTGGCCGAGATTGACCGCAAGTTCGACGAGGAGCGCATCGCGCTCGGCGTCTCCGATGAATTGTACGAGATTGCCGGGCTCAATGCCGCCATGCTGGCAGCCCTGGGCCGTGACGACATCAAGAATGTCGAGGATTTTGCCGGCTGCGCTGCCGACGATCTGGTCGGCTGGACCGAACGTAAGGATGGCGAGACCAAGCGCTATGACGGCGCCTTCAAGGATTTCCCCGTTTCCCGCGAGGAAGCCGAGGACATGATCATGCAGGCCCGCATCAGGGCTGGCTGGATCAGCGCCGAGGACCTGCCCCACGCCGATGAGGGCGAAGAGGGCTATTCCGAGGAGGAGGCGGTCTAAGGACCGCCTTCTGGGAGCACCCGGCTTTGGCCCGGCGCGTGGACATGATAAGGACTTGTGCCTTGACCCGGACTGAAAAGCCGGTCGAGGCATTGGTGCGCTTCGCCGTCGGCCCGGACGACGTGCTGGTGCCCGATGTCGAGGCTCGCGCCGGAGGGCGCGGCGTCTGGATCACGCTGAGCCATGAGGCGGTTTCCGAGGCGGTGAGGAAAAAGGCTTTCGCCCGCAGCCTCAAGGGGCCGGTAACGGTGGCGGAAGATCTGGCCGAACTGACCGAATTGCGGCTCAGGCAAAGGCTGCTGTCGGCTTTGGGCATGGCGCGCAAGGCCGGCCAGTTCGTCACCGGCGCCACCAAGGTCAAGGGCGTACTGCAAAGCGGGCAGGCCATCGCGCTGCTGACGGCGAAGGATGCGGCCGAGGACGGACGCAACAAGATGCTGGGCTCCTTGCGGGCCCTCAACCATGCGCGGCGCGAGGCCGGCCTCCCCGGCCCGGACCTGCCGCATTTCGAATTGCTCCAAAGTGCTGAAATGGATTTGGCACTTGGACTGGAAAATGTGATACATGCTGCCCTGACGACTGGGGCGGCAGCCCAATCGGCGGTGGACAAGGCCATGAGACTGGCCCGATACAGCGCCCAACCGATGGAAGGGTGCACCGACCGCAATGCGGCGTCCGGTGTGCTTTTGCCCGCGGATCAGGACGAAAGACGATAGGAAGTATGGCTGATAACGACGACAAGCGCACCGACGACACCGGCGCCAAGAAGACGCTGACCCTCAAGGGCGGCGCTGGCCTGGGCAACCGCCCCGGCGGGATGTCGCGCGGACCGTCGCGCTCGACGGTGGTCGTGGAAAAGCGCACCCGCATCGTGCCCAAGCCCAATATGGGCGCAGGCGGCGGCGGACGTCCCGGTGGTCCGGGTTCCGGCCAGGGCGGTCGCCCCGGTCAGGGCCGGCCGATGCAGCAGCAGAACCGGGCGCCGCTCGGCTTGAGCGCGGCCGAAGCCGAGGCGCGGCGTCAGGCTCTGGCCCTGGCCGGCGCCCGCCAGGCCGAGGACAGCCAGCGCTTCGCCGCTGAAGAGGCGCGCCGCATCGAAGAAGACAATCGCCGCCGGCAGATCCGCGAGGAAGCCGCGCGTCAGGAAGAAGAACGCCGCCAGGCCGAAGAGGCGCACCGCGCCGAGGCAGCGACGTTCCGCGAGGCCGAGCCCGAGGCGCCGCGCGAGGAATTCGTGCCGGCCAGCCAGCGCAATCCTGGCCCGACCAGTGTGCGCACCGTGGCCGGCCGGCCCGGCCAGCCGCCCCGCCCGCAGCGCAATGAGCGCCCCACCGGCCGCCCCGGCGAGGGCGAGCGTCCCGCCGCCGGCGCCCGCCCGGCCGGCGAACGCCGTCCTGCTGGAACTGCCGGCCGCCCGGCTGGCGAGCGCCGTCCCGGCACCGGCATGGCGCCGATCGGCAATATGCCGCCGGCCCCGCCCAGCGAGGCCGATGGCCGCAAGATTCGCACCGGCGCGCCCCAGCACCGTCCGACCACTGCGGCGGAACTGGAAAATGCGCGCCGCGCCAGTCGCGCCCAGCCCGAGCGCCCGACCCGTCGTTCGGGTCAGGACACCAATGCCCGTGGCCGCCTCACAGTTTCTAGCGCGACCACCGAAAACGATCGGGATCGCGGTCCCTCGCTGGCGGCCATGCGCCGCCGCCGTGACAAGAAGATGGGCCGCAGTCAGCAGGATGCACCCAAGCTCAGCCGTGAAGTGACCATTCCCGAAGCCATCACGGTGCAGGAATTGGCCAACCGCATGGCCGAGCGCTCGGTCACCGTCATCAAGATGCTGATGCAGCAGGGCCAGATGGCGACGATCAACGATGTGCTCGACGCCGATACCGCCGAATTGATCGCCACGGAACTGGGCCATACGGTCAAGCGCGTCTCCGAAGCCGACGTCGAGGCGGGCCTCTTTGACCTGCCGGCCGACGACAAGGCCGAGGACCTGACCGATCGCGCCCCGGTGGTGACCATTATGGGGCACGTCGACCACGGCAAGACCAGCCTGCTCGACGCCATCCGCAATGCCAATGTGGTGTCCGGCGAAGCCGGTGGCATCACCCAGCATATCGGCGCCTATCAGGTTGAGCGGAACGGGGCCAAGATCACCTTCCTCGACACTCCGGGCCACGAGGCGTTCACCGCCATGCGTGCGCGCGGTGCCCAGGCGACCGATATCGCGGTTCTGGTGGTGGCCTCCGACGACAGCGTCATGCCGCAGACCATCGAATCCATCAAGCATGCCAAGGCGGCCGGGGTTCCGATCATCGTGGCCATCACCAAGATGGACAAGCCTGCTGCCGATCCGCAGAAGGTCCGCACCGAATTGCTGCAGCACGAAGTGTTCGTGGAAACCATGGGCGGCGACGTGCTCGACGTCGAGGTCTCGGCCAAGACCGGCGAAGGTCTCGACAAATTGCTCGAAACCATCCTGCTGCAGGCCGAAGTGCTCGAGCTCAAGGTCGCCCGCGACGGGCGTGCCGAGGGTCTGGTCATCGAAGCCAAGCTCGATCGCGGCCGCGGCCCGGTGGCCACGGTTCTGGTGCAGCGTGGCACGCTGGCCATCGGCGACATTCTCGTCGCCGGCACCGAATTCGCCAGGGTTCGCGCCCTGATCAACGACAAGGGCGATCAGGTCAAGGAAGCCGGCCCTTCCGTGCCGGTGGAGGTGCTCGGCTTCAATGGTGTGCCGAGCGCGGGCGACCGCTTCTCGGTGGTCGAGTCCGATGCGCGGGCCCGTGAGGTCACCGAATATCGCCAGCGCGCCATCCGCGAGAAGACCGCTGGCGGCGGCGCCACCAGCCTCGAGCAGATGATGAATCAGCTCAAGGCCTCAGGCATCTCCAAGTTCCCGCTGATCATCAAGGGTGACGTGCAGGGTTCGGTGGAAGCGATCGTGGCTTCGCTCAACAAGCTCTCGACCGATGAAGTCTCGGCCCAGATCCTGTTCTCAGGCGTCGGCGGCATCACTGAATCCGATGTGACCCTGGCCTCGGCCAGCGACGCCATCATCATCGGCTTCAATGTCCGCGCCAACAAGCAGGCGGCCGAACTGGCCAATCGCGACGGCATCGAAATCCGCTATTACAACATCATTTACGACCTCATCGAGGACGTGAAGGGTGCGATGAGCGGCCTGCTGGCGCCCGAACGCCGCGAAACCTTTATCGGTTACGCCGAAATCCTCGAAGTCTTCCAGATCACCAAGGTCGGCAGGGTCGCCGGCTGCCGGGTCACCGAAGGCATTGTCGAACGCGGCGCCGGGGTGCGCTTGCTGCGCGACAACGTTGTCATCCACGAAGGCAAGCTCAAGACGCTCAAGCGCTTCAAGGACGAGGTCAAGGACGTTCAGATGGGCCAGGAATGCGGCATGGCCTTCGAGAATTACGAAGACATCCGCGCCGGCGACGTCATCGAATGCTTCCGCGTCGAGACGGTGCAGCGGACGCTGTAAGGTCTTGGCGGGACGAAATCGGCAAGGGGCGCGGCATGAGCCGCGCCCCTTTCTGTTTGCCGGCCTCATCCTGAGCCTGTCGCATCCTGAGCCTGCCGAAGGATGAAGCGCCGGGAAACCGTCGCCGGCCCTGCCAGGTCAATGAAAAGGCCCGCTCCTTGCGGAACGGGCCTTTTTGATGCCGGAAGCGGGTGACTACGGTATGGTCCGCCGCCGGCAATAAGAAATCGGGCCTTAGTTGATCACCGTGACGCGGGCGCCGATGGGCACGCGGGCATAGAGGTCGATGATGTCCTGGTTCATCAGGCGGATACAGCCCGAGGAAACATTGGTGCCGATCGTATAGGGTTCGGTGGTGCCATGGATGCGGAACAGCGTGTCGGCACCATTCTTGTAAAGATAGAGGGCGCGCGGGCCAAGCGGATTTTCCGGGCCGGGCGGCATGCCGCCGGCATAGGGGCCATAGCGGTCCGGCTCGCGGGCGATCATCGACCGGGTTGGCGTCCAGCGCGGCCAGTGCGCCTTGCGGCCGATCGTGGCGTCGCCGCGGAATACCAGGGCCTCGTCCTTGCCCACCCCGATGCCGTAGCGCAGCGCGCGGTTGTTCTCCATGACCAGGTAGAGATAATGCGCCGGCGTATCGACCACGATAGTGCCGGGACGCTCATTGGTGAAATAGGGCACTTCCTGGCGCCACCATTGCGGATCGACGTACCGCAGGTCCATGGCGGCGACCATATAGGGCTCGCCGGGCACGGCGCCATACATGCGCAGATAATAGGGATCGATGACCGGTTCCTGCACGGCGGGCCGCCGCGTGGTGGAACAGGCCGACAATGCGGTGGCGGAAATGCCAAGCAGGAACAGGCGGCGGGAAATCAATACAGGAACCTCGGGGCAGGCATTTAGGGAAGCCGGACGCAGTTTCTGCCGCGCAGCTGCTTCCTGGATACGCTTGTCATCCTTAACGTGGCGCGAATGCGGCAGTTCCTCGCCACAATTTGATCGCCGCCTGGACTGTGGTAAAATAGCGACAGCTGCTTTGCCGGGCAAAGAAAAGGCCGGGCGAACCCGGCCTTCTCAAATCTGTCGTAGGCGGCTGCCTTATTCGGCGCCGTCTTCCTTGGTGATTTCCTTGCCGGTCGCTTGGTCCAGCACTTTCATCGACAGGCGAACCTTGCCCCGCTCGTCGAAGCCCAGGAGCTTGACCCAGACCTTGTCGCCCTCATTGACCACGTCGGTGGTCTTGGCGACGCGCTGGTCGGCCAGCTGAGAAATGTGGACCAGGCCATCCTTGGCGCCGAAGAAGTTCACGAAGGCGCCGAAATCGGCGGTCTTGACCACAGTGCCCTGATAGATGGCTCCCACTTCCGGCTCGTCGGTGATCGAGCGGATCCACTTGATGGCGGCCTCGATCTGCGAACCGTCCGAGGACGAGACCTTCACCGTGCCGTCATCCTCGATATTGACCTTGGCGCCGGTCTTTTCGACGATTTCGCGGATGATCTTGCCGCCGGTGCCGATCACTTCGCGGATCTTGTCGGTGGGGATCTTGAGGGTCTCGATGCGGGGAGCGAACTCGCCCACTTCGCCGCGCGACGTCGACAGCGCCTTGGCCATCTCGCCCAGGATATGGATACGGCCATCCTTGGCCTGCGCCAGGGCGATCTTCATGATCTCCTCGGTGATGCCGGCGATCTTGATGTCCATCTGCAGGCTGGTAACGCCCGCTTCGGTGCCGGCCACCTTGAAGTCCATGTCGCCCAGGTGATCTTCATCGCCCAGGATGTCCGACAGAACGGCGAATTTCTCGCCTTCCAGGATCAGCCCCATGGCGATGCCGGCCACCGGCCGCTTCATCGGCACACCGGCATCCATCAGCGCCAGGCTGGTGCCGCAGACCGTCGCCATCGAGGACGAACCGTTGGATTCGGTGATCTCGGAGACGATGCGGATCGTATAGGGGAATTCCTCGATCGAGGGCCGGATCGGGTTGATGGCGCGCCAGGCGAGCTTGCCATGGCCGATCTCGCGGCGCCCGGGCGAGCCCATGCGTCCGGCTTCACCGACCGAATAGGGCGGGAAGTTGTAGTGCAGCAGGAAGTTTTCCTTGCGGGTGCCTTCGAGCGAGTCGATGAACTGCTCGTCCTCGCCGGTGCCCAGCGTGGCGACGACCAGCGCCTGGGTCTCGCCGCGGGTGAAGATGGCCGAGCCATGGGTGCGCGGCAGCACGCCGACTTCCGAGGTGATCGGGCGCACGGTCTTCAGATCGCGGCCGTCGATACGGTTGCCGGTATCCAGGATATTCCAGCGCACGATCTTGGCCTGGAGGCTGTGCACCACCTCGCCGAGGTCTTCCTTGGAGATTTCGCCGGCTTCGATCTTGGCGGCAAAGGCTTCCTTGACCCTGGCATTGGCGGCATCGACCGCAGCGTAGCGGGCGGCCTTTTCGGTGTTCTGATAGGCGGCGCGCAGATCGGCTTCGGCAATTGCCAGCACTTCGGTTTCCAGCGCCGAGAGGTCCGGGGCGGCAAATTCGCGCGGCTCCTTGGCGGCCAGCTCGGCCAGTTGGATGATCGCTTCGATCACCTGGGCCGATGCCTTGTGGCCGAACATCACGGCGCCCAGCATCACGTCCTCGGACAGCTCTTGCGCTTCCGATTCAACCATCAGCACCGCGTCCTGGGTGCCGGCCATGACTAGGTCGAGCTTGCTGTCGGAACGGCGGTCGACCGGCAGGTTCAAGACATATTCGCCATCGACATAGCCGACGCGGGCCGCGCCGATCGGGCCCATGAAGGGTACGCCGGAAATGGTCAGGGCCGCCGAGGCCGCGACCATGGAGAGCACGTCGGGATTATTCTCCATGTCGTGCTGGAGAACGGTGATGACCACCTGGGTCTCGTTCTTGTAGCCATCGGGAAATAGCGGGCGGATCGGGCGGTCGATGAGGCGCGAGACCAGGGTCTCGTTCTCGCTCGGGCGGCCTTCGCGCTTGAAATAGCCGCCCGGAATCTTGCCGGCGGCGAAGTATTTTTCCTGGTAATTGACGGTCAGCGGGAAAAAGTCCTGGCCCGGCTTGGCGGTCTTGGCGCTGACCACGGTGGCCAGCACGACGGTCTCGCCCAGCGTGGCGAGCACGGCGCCGTCGGCCTGGCGGGCGATCTTGCCGGTTTCGAGGGTCAGCGGCTGGCCGCCCCAATTGAGCTCGACCTTGTGATGATCAAACTTGATCGACATGTATTTCGTCTTTCCATTCTGCCGGAGGAGCAGGAACGCGGGCAGGGCAGGGCCCCACGAACTCGTCCGGTGTGCCCGCACACGGCCTCGCACCCCATGTGCGCGCCGGCTCAAAATCAGGCACGGTTGCATCTGTGGCGGGACAGAACATGGACAAGACAATGAGCCTCTCCGCCGCGGAAGAGGCCGATAATCCTGCCATGCTCCGGCGCCGCCGGCCCATGGCTGCCCCCAAAAAGGGCAACCGGCGCGGAAGAGGCTCTCCCGCGCCGGAAACTTTGACGTCCTAACGACGCAGGCCGAGCTTTTCGATCAGCACCTTGTAGCGGTTCTCGTCCACCTTCTTGAGGTAGTCGAGCAGGCTGCGGCGGGTCGAAACCAGCTTCAGCAGACCACGGCGGGAATGGTTGTCCTTGTTGTGGTCCTTGAAGTGCTCGGTGAGGTTGGCAATCCGTTCGGACAGGATGGCGACCTGGACTTCCGGCGAGCCGGTATCATTGGCCTTGGTCGCATATTCCTGGATGAGTTCGGTCTTGCGTTCCGCAGTAATCGACATCGGGCATATCCTTTCGAAAACGAGGATGTTGGCCGCCCCAGCCGGGATGTCGTCCAGGTGGGGCCATGTAAGGCGGGCAGGAACGGGAAAGGCCCGGCCTGCCAGCAGGCGCTGCTATAGGGCAAACCCGCCGCGAAAGCCAGAATTTATTGATTCGGGACCTGCTCGTCCGGCCGGGGAGCGGCGAAGGCCGGATCGAGCGCCGTCAGCGGCACGATAAAAACCCATTCGACGCCATCGTCGTGGACGGTGCGGTCCACTTGCGCGCCCAGCGCCCCGCCCACCATGGTGCGGAGCACGATAGTGCCGAAGCCGGAGCGGTTGCTGTCCACCAGCTTGCCGCCCAGCGTCTCGCGCCAGCGTATTTCCAACTCGTCCTGGTGGGTTGTCCAGGTCAGCGCCAGCCGGCCTTGCGGATCGGCAAAGGCGCCGAAACGGGTGGCATTGGTGGCCAGTTCATGCAGCGCCATGCCCAGAATCTGCGCGCCCTGCGGATTGATGCGCAGGTCCGGCCCCTCGATCCGGTCCCGCTCGTCGGGAGGGCGGAAAGGCGCCAGCTGCTCCGCGATCAGGTCGCGCAGCATGACGCCGGCGCGACCATGAGCCAGCAGCAGGTCGGTGGAACGCGCCAGTCCCATGATGCGGTGCTCGAGTGCCTGGGCATAGGAGGGCACGTCGGTGGCGCCGCGTGCCGTCTGCTTGGCCATGGCCGCGATCACCGCCATCTGGTTCTTGGAGCGATGCGCCAATTCGCGCATGAGGAAGCGGATATCGCGCTCGGCGATCTGCCGCTGCTCGGAGGCTTCGGCCAGCGCCTTGGAGACTTCGGCGATTTCGAGGACCGGGTAGGAGCGCGGATAGACCGCCTCCCCGCGGCCCATGCGGGCGGCGTCCAGCTGCAATCCCTTGACCGAGCGGCCGATGCGCTGGGCGATCAGGAAGGACACCGCCGATGCCGCAAGGGCGATCATCAGTCCCCAGGCGGCCAATTGCAGCAGCGATTCCTGCAGGGGCTTCTGCACCTGGGATGCCGCGGCCCAGGCAACGATGCGCCAGCCGGTAAGATTCGAGCGCCATTCGGCCGTTACCACCGCCTCGCCGTCGAAATCCTCCTCGGTCCACTCGCCGGTGCCGGTCTGCTGCAATTGGCGCAGCGGCAGCGTTTCACCGATATCGAGGCCGGTATCCGGGGTGGCGGCCAGCACCATATTGCTTCGATCGATAAGGGCGGCATGCCAGCCGGACGGCAATTGCCGCGATTGCAGCGCCGGTACCAGATTGCGGGCGTTCTGCGTCAGGGCGATCGCCTTCACCTCGCCACTATCCTCCACCGGCAGCCAGACATTGAACACATAGCTGCGCGCGGTCTGCCCGAAAAACAGGCCCGAAATGGTAGGCGCGCCGCGCTCCAGCGCCAGGGCGACGGTTTCCGGGTCCGAGGTCAGGCTGAGCTCGCTGCCATAGGCGACCCGGGTATTGAGCAATTGCCGCATTTCCCCGTCCACCGCGAGGAGATAGGCGCCGGTGCCGGCCAGGGCCAGCACGGCCCGGTCGTTGAATTCCGACAGATCGCCATTGCGCAGGAAAGCGGAGGTGGACAGCACCCGCAATGTGGTGGCCATGCCGGCAATCTCGCGGTCCACCGAATGGCCCATGGCCTGCACCGTTGTCTGGGTCAGGCCGCGCAACACGTCCTGCTGGGCGTCGTTGGTGCGGTTGAGCAGCACCAGCGTGACCGCGAAGGCCGGGATCAGGATCGCCAGCATCAGCGCGATGAGATAGAAGGCGACCGGGCGCGAACGATCCGTCACGTGAAGCGTGTTCTCGTCTCGGACCTTCGTGTCCGCCATGCCCCAATCCCTTCGCGGTACGGCCCTTTCGCCAATCAATATTTGGCGCTGGCGTCGCTTGCCGGGAAACTTTCGTCTACCGCTTCGTCGATGTCATCCCATTTTTCCGGCCGCTCGGCCATTCCCTCGGGTCCGGCGGGGCGCACCTGCACCGGGGCGTCCCTCGGCCCCGGCTTTTTTCCGCCGCGCATGGCCGCGGCGGCATCCGAGGCTTTGGTTTTATGCTCAGACATGGTCTAGATCCTCCAGTGTCGTACAACACACAAGAAGGATCGTGGTTGCAGGGAATAGCATCACGGCTTTGCGTCTGGTAAATAAGCCGCCATGACCGAAATGGAAACTCCGCCTCTCACCCCGCCCAAGCGCGTGTTCATCAAGACCTATGGCTGTCAGATGAACGTCTATGACAGCGACCGCATGGCCGATGCCCTGGCTCCGCACGGCTATATGCCGACCCAGGATGTCGCCGAGGCCGATCTGGTCCTGCTCAATACCTGCCATATCCGCGAAAAGGCCTCGGAAAAGGTGTTTTCTGAACTGGGGCGGCTCAAGGAATTGCAGGGCGAGCGCCGCGCCCTGGGCGGCGACATGATGATCGGGGTCGCCGGCTGCGTGGCTCAGGCGGAGGGCGAGGAAATCGCCCGCCGCGCGCCGGTGGTCGATCTGGTCTTCGGCCCGCAGGCCTATCACCGCCTGCCCGACATGCTGGCCCGGGCCGAGGGCCAGCGGCACATGCATCCCAGCCTGAAGAAACCGGTGATCGATACCGATTTTCCCGAAGAGGACAAATTCGCCCATCTGCCGGCGGCCAAAAAAGAGGTTATCCTGGCCCGCGGGCTCACCGCTTTCCTCACCGTCCAGGAAGGCTGCGACAAGTTCTGCTCGTTTTGCGTCGTGCCCTATACCCGCGGCGCCGAGGTCAGCCGCCCGGTCTCCCAGGTGCTGGATGAAGCGCGCCGGCTGGTCGATGCCGGGGTCAAGGAAATCACCCTGCTCGGGCAGAACGTCAACGCCTATCACGGCCGGGATGCCGCCGGCCGCAGCGTCGGCCTGGGCGAGCTGGCCTATCTACTCGCCGAGATCGCCGGGCTGGAACGGCTGCGCTACACGACCAGCCATCCCCGCGACATGGACGAGGCCCTGATCGCCGCCCATCGCGACCTGCCTCTGCTCATGCCCTATCTGCACCTGCCGGTGCAGTCCGGTTCCGACCGCATTCTGAAAGCCATGAACCGCAAGCATACCAGCGCCGAATATCTGACGCTGATCGAGCGCATCAAGCAGGCGCGGCCCGACATGGCGCTGTCAGGCGATTTCATCGTCGGCTTTCCCGGCGAAACCGACCAGGATTTCGAGGATACGCTGACCATCATCCGCGAAACCGGCTATGCCTCGGCCTATTCCTTCAAATATTCGACCCGCCCCGGTACGCCCGGCGCCAACCTTGCCAATCAGGTCGCCGAAGAGGTCAAGACCGAGCGGCTTCATCGATTGCAGGAACTGGTCAATGCGCAGACCACCGCTTTCCACGCTTCCTGTGTTGGCAAGACTCTGCCGGTGCTGATCGAGCGCGTCGGCCGCATGCCGGGCCAGGTCGGCGGCCGCTCGCCTTATTTGCAGGCCGTGCATCTCGATGGCCCCAATGAGCTGATCGGCGCCATCCACGAGGTCGAGATCATCGGGACGAGCACCAATTCGCTGGTCGGACGGCTGAAACAGGCGGTGGCGGCCTGACGCCAATGCCGGCCGCCTGCCCATGGACCTCGTGCTTGGCGCCGGGGCGGAGTGTCACAAAATATCTACAGACAACGAACCCAAATCATCCTAGCCTCGTTTCGCATAGACAGCGCAGTCCGCGCGTCCCTTCGGGAGCCGAGAAAGTTTGAGCAGGCACTTGCCACCGACCGCCGATAACGCCCTCGCATCGCAACTCGAACTCGCCTTTGAAGACAATCGCCTGGCTGCCCAGCTCTATGGCGATTTCGATCAGAACCTTGCGCTTATCGAGCAGCGGCTTGCCGTCACCGCCACGCCGCGCGGCAATCACGTGCTGCTCAAGGGCGCGGCCAGCAAGGTCGATCAGGCGCGGCGGGTGCTGGAATCGCTCTATGCGGGGCTGGAAGAAGGCCGCGCCATGGACATCGCCGATGTCGATGCGGTGATCCGCATGATCGAGACCGAGGACAGCCAGCTGACCCTGCCGACGCTGGAGCGCAAGGGCAAGGTGCGCATGGCCCGGATCGCCACGCGCAAATCCACCATTGTCGCCCGCACCCCGGCCCAGGACGCCTATATGCGGGCCATGGAGCGGAGCGAGCTGGTTTTCGGCATCGGTCCGGCCGGCACCGGCAAGACCTATCTGGCGGTGGCCCATGCCGCCTCGCTCCTCGAACGCGGCGACATCAACCGCATCATCCTCAGCCGCCCGGCGGTCGAGGCCGGCGAGCGCCTGGGCTTTCTGCCCGGCGATATGAAGGAAAAGGTCGATCCCTATCTGCGCCCGCTCTATGACGCGCTTTACGACATGATGAAGCCGGAAAATGTCGAGCGCTGCATCACCTCGGGCATTATCGAGGTCGCCCCGCTCGCCTTCATGCGCGGCCGGACCCTGGCCAATGCCGTGGTCATCCTCGACGAGGCGCAGAACACCACCTCCATGCAGATGAAGATGTTCCTCACCCGCCTGGGCGAGAATTCCAAGATGATCGTCACCGGCGACCCCACCCAGGTCGATCTGCCGCGCGGCGAGAAATCGGGGCTGGTGGAAGCGGTCAATCTGCTCGATGGCGTCGAGGGTGTGCATGTCCTGCGCTTCGGCGACAAGGACGTGGTGCGCCACGCCCTTGTGGGGCGGATCGTGCGGGCCTATGAGCAGGATACGGCCCGCCGTCTCGCCCGGCAGCATGCCGCCGAAGGAAGTGCCAACTGACCAAGCTGCCGCTGGAAATCGCCGTCATCCGCAATGCGGCGGGCTGGCCCGATCGTTTCGACGCTTTGGCGGAAAAGGCGGTGCTGGCGGCTTTGGCGGGCGCCAATGCCAAGGTCAGGGGCGTCGCCGAAATTTCGGTGCTGCTCACCGACGACGAGGAGCAGCGCCAGCTTAACGGGCAATGGCGCGGCAAGGATTCGGCCACCAATGTGCTGAGCTTTCCCCAGATCGAGCCCTTCGGCCCAGTCATGGGGCTGCTCGGCGACATCACGCTGGCCCACGAAACCCTCGAGCGCGAGGCCGCCGAACTTGGCAAGAGCCTCGATGATCATTTCACCCACCTCGTCGTGCATGGATTTCTCCATATTCTGGGTTATGATCATCTCGAGGAAGACCAGGCCCTTCAAATGGAGGGTCTTGAAACCCAGATATTGGCAAGGTTGGGGATAGACGATCCCTATGCCGATTGAATTCCGCCGGGAACTCCCATCATGGCGGAGCATTTTCGTCCCATTGGACAACAGAGCCGCGCGTTTGCGGCGCGAGATGAATGAGCGACAGCGATTCCATGGCCCCAAGGGTGGCCGAAAACCCCGAACCTCCCTCTAGTCCCGCCCCCGCGTCATCGCGGGGGCCGAGCCTGTGGAGCCGCCTCAAGGGCCTGATGACCTTGCGGACGGTGTCCCTGCGCGACGATCTGCAAGAGGCGCTGGAAGAAAACGGCAGCGCCGAGCCGGGGGATTTCTCCGAGAGCGAGCGCGTCATCCTGCAAAACGTGCTGAAATTGTCCCAGGTGTCGGTCGACGACGTCATGGTCGAGCGGTCCGACATCCAGGCGGTGCAGTCCGACATCAATCTCGGCACGCTCCTGGCCAAGTTCCGCCAGGTCGGCCATTCGCGCCTGCCGGTCTATGATGACGGGCTCGACGACATCAAGGGCTTCATCCACATCAAGGACGCGCTGGCCAAGATCACCGAGCCGGTCAACGATCCGGAAAAGGACGTTCCGGTCAAGCTGCTCTCCGCCGCTTTGCGCCAGAAGCTGGGCAAGCTGGGCATTACCCGCCCGGCCATGTTCGTGCCCACCTTCATGCCGGCGGCCGACCTCCTGCAGCAGATGCGCGCCAGCCGCACCCACATGGCCATCGTGGTCGACGAATATGGCGGCACCGATGGCCTGGTCACCATCGAGGACCTGCTCGAAGCGGTGGTCGGCGAGATCGAGGACGAGCACGACGTCACCGCCGCGGCGCTGATCCGCAAGGTCGGGGACGATCTTTTCGTCGCCAATGCCCGGGCCGAACTCGACGACGTCCGCGCCATGGTCGGCCCGGATTTCGACCCCGGTGAATCCGGCGAGGATGTCGACACCATTGGCGGCCTGGTTTTCGTGCTGGCCGGCCACGTGCCCAAGCGCGGCGAACGGGTCAAGGGGCTCGACGGCTTCGAATTCGAGATTCTCGCTGCCGACAGCCGCCGCATCAAGCGCCTGCGCATTCGCCGCAAGAAGGATGATGCCGACGAACCCCTGGCGATCACCGACCAGCGGACCGAACGGGAAAAACAGGCGGCCGAATAGCGCGGGGCCTCAGCTCTCCCCGGCGGGGGAGGCGGTTCGAGCTAGGCTGAACCGCTCTCTCCCTCCAGCATCTCCAGTTCCGCCCAGGCATTGTCCCGCTGCCGGGCGATGCGCACCGGTTTTTTCTGTTTGGGGCAGGAGGCGCAGTAACTGCCGGGCGTGGCCAGGTAGTCGAGGCAGCAGCCCTTGCGCGCCACGATGGCCGTCTGCCTTCCATCGGGCAGCTCGATCGTTTCGAGTCCGCCCTGGCCGGTCAGCCCCATGGCCTCCAGCCATAGGCCACAGAAATATTGCTGCTCGGCAAGGCTGGTCTGCGGCTTGAAATGCTGCAAACGCACCATCAGGGTCAGCATTCGCTCGGCGAGCAATTGCAGCGCCGGAACCCGCTTGAGCTTGGTCAGCGCATTGATCTCGGCAAAGACCGCATCGGCATGGGCGCGTAATTCCGGTCCCGCCCGCGCGATCATCGCTTCAATATCGGCCCGATATTGCGGCCCCGGCTCCAGGCGATAATCATCGACATAGATGTTGTGCAGCGCTTGCGAGAGCTGCGACACTTCGGGCAGCGCGCCATGCAGGTGCACCGCGATCACCGCCAGATAGGCCGGCTGCCAGGTGAGATTGGTCCATAGCCGCACCGCGTAAAAAGGCTGCCCGGCCTGCGGATAGCTCGCCTCCAGTCGCGCATAAAGCGTGTCGA
The DNA here is from genome assembly GCF_030285925.1 of Devosia sp. YIM 151766. Lineage (NCBI taxonomy): Bacteria > Pseudomonadati > Pseudomonadota > Alphaproteobacteria > Hyphomicrobiales > Devosiaceae > Devosia > Devosia sp. YIM 151766. The sequence goes on from NZ_CP127251.1 coordinate 3,220,720, forward strand.
GGAAGGCCCGGTTGTCCTGTCCCAGCCGGTGCCAGCCGGGCGGCGTCCTGCCGGGCGCCCCCTTCATGAAGCCGGTGGCTTTTGCCACCGTAGCGATCAGCCGGGTCAGGGCCGCATCATTGTCGGTCTGGGCGAAGAGATAATTGCGGGCGCTCAATGGTGAACCTCGAACCTGCCTTTCCCTAACCCGAAGAGGGGCGTGGGGGAAACCCCGCCCGCTTCCCCGCCATGCGGACAAACCCGCTTCGGGGCTCGCAATTGTACCGGCTCTCGCCTTCACCGGGCCGGCAGCGGATCGGGCCACAATCGGGGCGGACAAACCAGTACGGGAGGCCGGCATGGTTCTGCGCCCGCACCATTGGGCCGACGACGATCATGGCGCCGCGATCATCGAATTCGCCATCCTCACCCCGGTCTTTCTGCTGATGCTCATGGGCATGCTGGCCTATGGCATTTATTTCGGTGCCGCCCATGCCATCCAGCAATTGGCCGCCGATGCCGCCCGCACCGCCATTGCCGGGGTCGATGCCCCTGAAGGTCAAAGATTGGCGCGGGATTATCTGCGTCGCAATGGCGGGGTCTATATGCTGATCGACCCGCTGCTGCTGGATTACGATGTCGCGGTCGCCGAGGACAATCGCGACCAATATCTGGTCAGGGTCAGTTACGACGCCAGCGACCTGCCCATCTGGAACCTCTATCCGCCCTTGCCGCTGCCCAGCCCGCACATTGTCCATTGGGCGACCATCCGCCGGGGCGGGCTATGAGCTGGCGTCGTTTCCGTGCCGATGAGCGGGGCAATATGGCGCTGCTCTTTGCCTTCGGCTTCACGCTTTCCGCCCTGGTTTCGGCCTTGGCGGTGGACGCTGCCGCCCTCTATCATGAGCGGCGGCAGATGCAGGCCGGGGTCGACCTGGCGGCTATTTCGGCGGCGTCGGACCCCTCAAGGGCCGTCGAAATCGCTCAATCCGTGCTGGTCGAGGCCCGGCTCCTCGCCCCGGCCAGCACGGAGGGGCTGAGCGTCGTTCCCGGCCATTACGACCCCGAAATTGCCCAGGTCGACCAGCGTTTCCAGCCTGGCATGGCCCCATTCAACGCCGTGGAAGTGTCGCTGCAGCGCTCCGGCGCCCTCTATTTCGCCAGCACCTTCGCCGCCGCGCCCGCCATTGGCGTGCGCGGCGTCGCGGCGGTCCGGCCCGAGGTCTCCTTCTCCATCGGCTCCCGGCTGGCCAGCCTCAATGGCGGCCTCGTCAACACCATTCTCGGCGCCCTGCTGGGCACCAGCATTTCCCTCAGCGCCATGGATTACCAGGCTCTCGCCGCCACCAGGGTCGACGCCTTCGCCTTTCTCGACGCCCTGGCCCAGCAATTGGGCGTCAATGCCGGCACCTATGATGACCTGCTGGCCATGCGCGCCGGCTCCGGCATGACGGCCGCGGCGCTGGCCAGCCTCAGCGGCGACGCCTCGCGCGCCCTGCTGACCTCGCTGGCCCTGGGCGGCGCCGGCAATTCCTTCTCCATCGGCAAGCTCCTGTCGCTGGGCGCCCTGGGCCGGCACTCCATCGGCTCCGGCGGCTCCGGCGGCTCCGGGGGGCTCGGCATTTCCCTGTCGGCGCTCGATATCCTGTCCGGCGCCGCTATCGTCGCCGACGGCAAGAACCAGATCTCGCTGCCCTTGAGCGCCAATGTCCCGGGCCTCGCCAAGCTCAATCTCTCCCTGCATGTGGGCGAGCCGGCACAAGGCGGCGGCTGGTTCGCCATCGGCCCCAGCGGCACCGTGCTGCGCACCGCGCAGACGCGGCTGCGACTGCGCGCCGAATTGCTCGGCGGAACCCTGCTGGCCGGGGCCGGGGTCAAGCTGCCGCTCTGGCTCGATCTCGCCCATTCCGAAGCCATAATCGTCGCCGCCAGTTGTCCCAGCACCGGCGCGCCGAAAGGGGAAGCCAGCATCGCCGTGCGTCCCGGCCTGCTGCGCCTCGCAGTCGGGGACATGAGCGATGCCGTTCTCACCGATTTCGGCGCCACGCCCAGCACCGCGCCCGTCCGCCTCATCGACGCGCTGCTATTGCGCGTCACCGCCGCCGGGCTGGTCGAGGCGGCGCAAACCAGCGCCATCAGGCTCGATTTCAGCTCCGCCGATATCGCCGCTGGCGTGGTCAGGACCGCCCGCACCCAGACTATTGCCACCTCGCTTTTCGGCAGCCTATTGGGCAATCTGCATCTGGAGCCTGAAATTCTCGGGCTGGGCCCAGGCTCGAAAAGCGCCATCGTTCAGGCCCTGGGCACTCTGCTCCTCCCCCTTAGCCCGGTGCTCGATCTCACCGTCAATGCCGCTTTGGCCCCTTTGGGCCTTGGCATTGGCGAGGCCGATATCCGCGTCCATGGCGTCCGCTGCACCCATCCGGTTCTCGTCGGCTGAGCGTCATTTTCGTAACCGCTTGACAGGCTGTCTCGGTGTGCTAGATATATAGCACACTAGGTAGGCAATACAGATGGACGATTTTCACGCCAGTCAGCCGATCTTCATACAGATCCGGCAAAGGCTGATCGAGATGATCCTGCGCAGACAGGTCGGGGAGGGCGATGCCCTGCCTTCGGTTCGCCAGATTGCGGCGGAACTCTCGGTCAATCCCTTGACGGTGACCAAGGCCTTCGAGGCCCTGGTCGAGATCGGTGTGGTCGAAAAACGGAGAGGCTTGGGCATGTTTGTCACCGAAGGCGCGCGCATTCGTCTGCTCGGCCATGAGCGCGAGAAATTTCTCAAGGACGACTGGCCGCGCATCGCCGCGCAGATCAGGGCCTTGGAACTCGACCTCTCCAGCCTGCTCAAAGATGACATCCAGCCGGAAGGCACGCAAAAATGACCGACCTTTCCCCCTCCAGCGACGCCATCGTTTCCGCCCGCGGGCTCAGGAAGTCCTTCGGCCGCAAGCAGATCCTGCAGGGCTTGGATTTCGACATTCCGCCGGGACGCATCTATGGCCTGATCGGCCATAATGGCGCCGGCAAGACCACGACGCTCAACGCCATGCTGGGCCTGACCAGCTATGAGGGCACTATCCGGGTATTGGGCGAAGACCCCTTCGCCCGGCGCGCCCGGCTCATGGAAAATGTCGCTTTCATTTCCGATGTCGCCAGCCTGCCGCGCTTCCTGCGGGTGCGCGAGCTCTTCGCCCTGCTCGCCAATATCCACCCCAATTTCAGCCCGGAAAAGGCCCGCAGCTTCCTCGAAGGCACCGATATCAAGCCGGAACTGAAAATCCGCACCCTCTCCAAGGGCATGATCGCGCAATTGCATCTGGCCGTGGTCATGGCCATCGATGCCAAGCTCCTGGTGCTGGACGAGCCGACGCTCGGTCTCGACATCACCTATCGCAAGCGCTTTTATCGCCGCCTGCTCGAGGATTACATGACCGAGGAGCGGACCCTGATCATCACCACCCATCAGGTGGACGAGATCGAGTTCATGCTCTCCGACATCATGTTCATCCGCGATGGCGAGCTGATCCTGCACATGCAGATGGAAACGATCAGCGAGAAATTCTCCCAGCTCGTGGTCAGCGAGCCGGAATTGCAGGAACAGGCGCGGGCCCTGCATCCGGTTTATGAGGAAACCCGCTTCGGCCAGACGGTGATGATCTATGACGGTGTCGATCGCGCCTTGATCGCGCCACTGGGCCGGGTTTCCACCCCCACCATGTCCGACCTGTTCGTGGCCCTCATGCAGCGGCCGACCGCCAATCCGGAGGCCGCCCGATGAAGGCTTTCTTCGCCCTTGTCCACCGCGAGTTCATCGAGCATCGCGGCGCCTTCTTCCTGGCTCCGCTGGTGCTGGTGGTCATCGTCTTCGCGCTGACCCTGCTGGCCTTCAGCGTCGACCGCCTCGACACCCGCTTTTCCGGGCAATTGCTGACCGTGGTGCCCACCTGGGTGTTCGAGGCCGGCTTTGCCGGCCTGGCCGCCGCCTGGCTGGCCTATCTCGGCTTCGTGCTATTCTTCTATTGTGCCGATGGCTTTGCCGCCGACAAGCGCGACAATGCCATGCTGTTCTGGAAATCCATGCCGGTTTCCGACTTCAAGGTGCTACTCAGCAAGCTCGCCGCCGCTTTGACCATCCTGCCCGGCTCAATCTTTGCCGTAGGCCTGGTCAGCATCCTGCTGATGTTCGGCGTCGCCTATGTCACCACCATGATTGCCGGGCTGGGCAGCGGCGCGCTGCTGGGCAGCATTGTCGGCATCTATTTCCAGATGGCCCTGGTCTTCCTCGTGGTCATGGTCTGCGGCCTGCTCTGGTACCTTCCCTATATGGCCCTGGTCGGCGCCATGGGCAGTGCCGTGGGCCGCTGGGCCATTCCGCTGGCCCTGCTTCTGCCCACCATCGTCTCGGCGCTGGAATGGGTGACCCTGGGAGGCCTGCATCCCTTCTCCACCCGCACCTGGGCCTATCTCGAATATCGCAGCCAGATGCCGGTTTCCGTCGATCATCTCGACCGGGTCTGGGAAGGGCAGGTGCCGTTCGACGCCACGCTCTTCATCACCGACTTCCTGCAGAAATTCGACTGGCTGCAGGTCGGCATCGGCGCGGCCTTCGCCCTGCTCGTCCTCTATATCGCCTCCGAATATCGCCGCCGCGCCCCGGCGAACTGACCATGATGGCCGCGCCGCCCGGGCGCGGCCTTTTCCATTTGGGCGGCGCCGGCCTCTATGCTAGAGGCTGCAAATGCCCAGCCCGCGGACCGACATGATCCTGCCCAAAATCGTCAGCTTCTGGCACGGCCCTTTGAGCTGGCTGGAAGTGCTCTGCATTCGCTCCTTCCTTCGCCAGGGCCATCCCGTCGCCGTCTATTCCTACGAGCCTCTCGCCAACCTCCCCGCCGGCGCCGAATGGCACGACGCTGCCAGCGTACTGCCGCAGGAAAAACTGATCTTCTACAAGGGGCGCGGCACGCCCGGCGTCTTTTCCGACCATTTCCGCTATGCAGTGCTGCGCGCCGGGCTCGGCGTCTATGCCGATCTCGATGTCTATTGCGTTCGCCCCATCGAAGGGCCGCCCGCCTATCTCATGGCCTGGGAACATCCCGGCTCGGTCAATGGCGCGGTGCTGCATATTCCCGCCGATGCCCCGGTGCTGGACGATCTCGAAACCATCTTCGCGGATGGGCCGCGCCCGCTCCTCGAGCCGCATCTGCCGCCGCTCCGCCGCGCCGAAGTCGCCATTCGCCGGCTGTTCGGCGACCGGGTAACGCCCGAGCACATGCAATATGGCGCCACCGGCCCCATGGCGCTGACCTATTACATCAACAAGCACGGCCTGACCGCAGAGGTGCGCCCTTCCTCTACCTTCTACCCAGTGCCCTATAAGGATATTCCGGCCCTCATGCAGTCCGGCTCGAGCCTGGAAAAGGCCATCCGCCCCGAAACGCTGGGCATCCATCTCTGGCGCAGCCAGCTCACCGACCGCGGCCGCGCCGATATGCCCTTGCCCCAGCAGGGCAGCGCTCTTGCTGCTCTATGCGCCCGCGAAAACCTCGAGCCAGCCTCCGCCTAACGCCGCAATCCCAGCCGTTTCAGCCACCAACGCTTCCACCGGTGCCGCGCAAAGCGATAGAAGAGTTCATTGGTCATCACGTGACGATAGAGCTGCGCGTAGGCCACCGTCTGCAACATTCCCGAGAAAATGCCCCACGGCTTGTTGTGGCCGGTATAATGCAGGATCGCCGGATCGAGCCCTTCATGGGCATGGCGGGCATCGATGGTGTTCCACCGCCAAGGTAGCTTCAGCCAGCGGCCCATGAAGACAAGATTGAGCAAATCCTGGTCGTAATAAATCCGTTGCATGACACCGGACGCATATGCCTCTTCCATGCGTCCGATGACGTCGGCCGCGCGCCACTTTGCGACATCGATAAGTACCATGCCCGCGTTGAAATAATATTCGGCCGGATCGAACAGATCACGATTGCTCTTGAGATCCCGCCTTCCGGTGATAAACGCGCCGACTGTGTCGCGCACGGCGGCGATGGCATGTTCGCCCAGATCGATGTCGTATAACTGGCCGATATCGTCGCGGACCAGCATGTCACAATCGAGGTAGAGTATGCGTTCCACCTCGGACCCGACCAGTCGATCGATCATCAACCGCGCATAGACAATGTTCGACAACCGCTTGTTTTCCGGCATGCGCGCGGCAAGATCGCGGAACATGTCCGACTGATCGAGATCGTACCATTTGAGCGTCACCGGAAATTCGCGGGTGATTGCCGTCAGATCGGAACGATGTTGATCCGAAAGCGTACGATGGCACAGGTGGAACACCAATTCCTCGCGGCGCTTGGTGAACAGGCACACCGAACGCATGGTGGCATAGGCCGGCGCCCAGAAATTGGCGTCGAAAGTCAGGGCGATATGCATGGGCAGAGCTTTCCTTACAATCGGCTCGGCCAAGGCTGATCCACGCAGAAGCCCAGCAAGGCAGCTGTACACACCGGACCAAACCCCAGCAGTAATTCCATGGAAAAACTTGTGTCGAAAAGCCCAAAGACAGCATAGCAACTGGCGATTACGCAGGCGCCAAATAGGCGCGGCACATATTGGTTGTCTCGGACGGATTTGATGGCGCCGGCGACCGGGATGGCCATATAGAGGAGGTAGGCACCAAGTCCCAATATCCCGGCCAGCGCAGAAAAATTCACATAATCATTGTGAAGGTGCGACCAGCGGACGGTGTTTTGCTGCACTAACTCACTCATATACGGTCTTGCGGCTTCCACATGGTGCCACCAGCCATGTCCGTAAATGGGCGATTCCAGAAACGCGCGCAGGCCGCCGTAGTATAGATTGAGTCTGATTTCAGTAGAAAAATCAATAGCCTGACCTTGGTTTGCGAAGGTCGCAAGCGCTTGGAATGCTGACAGCGCCCGAACCTGGCCGCTAAGCAGAGCTACTAGAGCCACCAAGGTGGCGCCGAGCGCCGCGCATGCCGCCAAGAAATAGAACCTGTGGCGACCCTGCAGCATTGCGGCCCAAAATCCGGCTGACAGGACGACGAGAAAGGCCATCATCACCATGGCGTTGCGCGTACCGGCCAAGGTTGTCGCGCCCGCAGCAAACACGGGTCCCAGAAGAAACAGGAAACGCCAGACGCCCTTGCGAGCGAACAGCCCCATGAGCGAGAGGAAACCCAGCATCACCGAGGCCATAGCGAACGGATTGGTGAGGTTTAGAAAGCCGACGGCGCGACCAATACCGAGAACCCGGACTTCGTAGATTGCCACGGCCAGGGAAACCGCCGCTCCGGCCAATGCGAATGCAGCGAACAAGAATGACGCCTGAGGACGTGCGACGGTTGAAAACGTGGCGATTGCCGGGATGAACATCAGAAAGAATATGAAGTTCCCAATATATTGCATATCGGACAGATCCTGCGCCGACAGGGCAAATGCTACCAGAAGCAACAAGAAGGCCAGAAGATACGCCGCAGATTCCGGGCGCCACATATGCTGTCTTGCGGCATTGTCCGTAAGCAGAGCTGGCAAGATGAAAACCAGCGTTGCGGCATAGAGATAGGCCGACAGATTGCCGATCAAGTTGGCGCCGATCAGTAAGGCCCCCAACGCTATCCAGGCTGCACCGCGCTCTAAATTTCTGACCATGCCGTTTTTTATCTCTGCGCTCACGGGATCGGGGCGCCACCGCGCCACTCCTATGGCGTCGGAGTAGGACGGGTGCAGCACCGGTGGCAAGCATTTTTCATGCTCAATCAGGCACAAGACTTTTAGTTGCAAATGATTTGCAATTGCACTATCTCTTCGTTTGTTCAGTTCGGAGAGCCTTATGCACCGTCGCCTCGTCACCGCCCTCATTCTTGCCGCGCCGCTGGCCCTGGCGCTTCCCGCCATGGCTCAGGAGCGCATCAAGGCGGTCACCAGCTTCACCATCCTGGCCGACATGGCGCGCAATGTGGCCGGCGAGGCGGCGGAAGTGGTGTCGATCACCAAGCCCGGCGCCGAGATTCACAATTATCAGCCCACGCCCGGCGACCTGCTTGCCGCCCAGGATGCCGATCTGGTGCTGTGGAACGGGCTCAATCTCGAGCAATGGTTCGCCCAGTTTCTCGACAATCTGCCGGATGTGCCCAATGTGGTCCTGACCGAGGGCATCGCGCCCATCGGCATTGGCGAGGGGCCCTATGAGGGTAAACCCAATCCCCATGCCTGGATGTCGCCCAACGACGCGCTGATCTATGTCGACAATATCCGCGCCGCCTTGGCCGCCGCCGATCCGGCCAATGCCGATCTCTATGCCGCCAATGCCGCCGCCTATGCCGCGGACATCACCGCCACTATCGAGCCCATCCGCGCCGCTCTTTCCGACATTCCCGAGGATCGCCGCTGGCTGGTGACCTCGGAAGGCGCCTTTGCCTATCTCGCCCGCGATTTCGGCCTCAAGGAGCTCTATCTCTGGCCGATCAATGCCGACCAGCAGGGCACGCCACGCCAGGTACGCGCCGTGATCGACGCCGTGCGCGAACATGATATTCCGGTGATCTTTTCTGAATCCACCATCTCCCCCAAGCCCGCCGAGCAGGTCGCCCGCGAAACCGGCATAGAATATGGCGGCGTACTCTATGTGGATTCCCTGTCCGATCCCGACGGCGAAGTGCCGACCTATCTCGACCTGCTGCGCGTCACCGCCAGCACCATCGCCGCGGGCCTGACCCGATGAGTGCGGCCCCCGGCATCGAGGTCAAGGATATCACCGTCGCCTATCGCAACGGCACCACCGCCCTGCGCCATGCCAGTTTCGCTTCGCCGCGCGGCTCCATCACCGCGCTGGTCGGGGTCAACGGCGCCGGCAAATCCACCATCTTCAAGGCCATTATGGGCTTCGTGCCCCTGGCTGGCGGCGCCATCACCATTCTTGGTCAGGAAGGGCGCAAGGCGCAGCGGCGTAACCAGGTCGCCTATGTGCCGCAATCGGAGGAAGTGGACTGGAATTTCCCGGTCCTCGTCGAGGACGTGGTGATGATGGGCCGTTTCGGCCACATGAACATGTTCCGCATGCCCCGGCCCCTCGACCGGCACAAGGTCGCCGACGCCCTGGCCCGCGTCGACATGACCGGCTTCGCCAGGCGCCAGATCGGCGAGCTGTCCGGCGGCCAGAAAAAGCGCGTCTTCCTGGCCCGCGCCCTGGCACAGGAGGGCGAGGTGATCCTGCTCGACGAGCCCTTTACCGGCGTCGACGTCAAGACCGAGGACGCCATCGTCGCCCTGCTGCGCGCCCTGCGCGACGAGGGCAAGGTGATCCTGGTCTCCACCCATAATCTGGGCTCTGTCCCCGAATTCTGCGACCGCACCGTCCTGGTCAAGGGCACGGTGCTCGCCCATGGCCCCACCGAGGAGGTCTTTACCCGCGACCGGCTTGAGGAGGCCTTCGGCGGCGTGCTGCGCCATTTCGTGCTGGCCGGTCCAGGCCTGCATGCCGATGACGATCCGCGCCATCTCTCGGTGCTGACCGATGATGAACGCCCGCTGGTTCTCTATGGCGAAAAGGGTCGCGAAACCCATCAGCAATCGAGCAATGGCAAATGATCGAAACCCTGCTCGAACCTTTTTCCTATCATTACATGGTCAATGCCATGTGGGTCTCGGCGCTGGTCGGCGGCGTCTGCGCCTTTCTCTCGGCCTATCTGATGCTCAAGGGCTGGTCGCTGATCGGCGATGCGCTGAGCCATTCCATCGTCCCCGGCGTCGCCGGCGCCTATATGCTGGGCCTGCCCTTTTCGCTCGGCGCCTTCCTGTCGGGCGGCATGGCGGCCGGCGCCATGCTGTTCCTCTCCCAGCGCACCAAACTGCGCGAGGATGCCGTTATCGGGCTGATCTTCACCACCTTTTTCGGGCTCGGCCTGTTCATGGTCTCGGTCTCGCCGGTCTCGGTGGATGTGCAATCGATCGTGCTCGGCAATATCCTCGCCATCACCCCCGAGGACACGCTGCAATTGGTGCTGATCTCGGCGGTGACGCTGGGGGTGATGCTGGTCATCTGGAAGGACCTCATGGTCACCTTTTTCGATGAAAGCCATGCCCGCTCCATTGGCCTCAAGACCGATGCGCTCAAGATTGTATTCTTCACCCTGCTCAGCGCCGCCACCGTCGCCGCCATGCAGACCGTCGGCGCCTTCCTCGTTATCGCCATGGTCGTCACCCCCGGCGCCACCGCCTATCTCCTGGCCGACCGCTTCTCGCGCCTCATTGTCATCGCCATTGTTCTGGGCGTTCTCACCTCCGCGATCGGCGCCTATCTCAGCTATTTCCTCGATGGCGCCACCGGCGGCGTCATCGTGGTGCTGCAGACCCTGGTCTTTCTCACCGCCTTCGTCTTCGCCCCCCGGCACGGCCTGCTCGCCGCCCGCCGCCGCATCGCCACGGAGACCCGCTGATGGCCTGGTATGACATCGCGCTCTGGCCGTTCCAGATGGGCTTCATGGTCCAGGCCATGCTCATCGCCGTGCTGGTCGCCGTGCCCACCGCTTTGCTCTCCTGCTTCCTGGTGCTCAAGGGCTGGTCGCTGATGGGCGACGCCATTTCCCATGCGGTGCTGCCCGGCGTGGTGCTGGCCTATGTGGTCGGCATTCCCCTGGGCATCGGCGCCTTCATCGCCGGCATGGTCTGCGCGCTGTCGGTCGGCTTTCTCAAGGAAAACAGCCGCATCAAGGAAGATACGGTCATGGGCGTGGTCTTTGCCGGCCTGTTCGGGCTGGGCATTGTCCTCTACACCGCCATCCGCACCGATGTGCATCTCGACCATATCCTGTTCGGCAATATGCTGGGCATCGGCATGGGCGACCTCGTCACCTCCTCGATCATCGCTCTCGTTGTGGTCGCGCTGATCGTCGCTAAATGGCGCGATCTCATGCTCTTCATCTTCGATCCGCAACAGGCCGGCGCCATCGGCCTGCCGACGCGTCTGCTGCATTATGGCCTGCTCGCCATGATCTCGCTCACCGTGGTCGGGGCGCTGCAGGCGGTCGGCATCGTGCTGGTCATCGGCCTGTTGATCGCCCCCGGCGCTATTGCCTTCCTGGTCACCAGACGTTTCGGCATCATGCTGCTGGTGGCGACCGCCATCTCGGTCTCCTGCAGCCTGCTCGGCGTCTATCTGAGCTTCTTCCTCGACAGCGCCCCCGCCCCCACCATCGTGCTGCTGATGAGCGCCTGCTTCATCCTGGCCTTCCTGCTGACGCAGCGGCGGAGCGTGGCAATGGTGTGAGCATCGATCCCGCCACTTATCCCCACCATCCCCTCTCCGCTCACACTAGGCTCCATTCGAACCTGGAGCCTGTTCATGGATCACACCGCCCGCCTCGACCTGCCCTTCATCATGGCCGGCCAGGCCCTCAAGCACATCACTCATAACGATGCCCTGGAGCGCCTCGACGCCCTGGTGCAGCCGATCGTGCAATCGGCCTCGCTGGCCACCCCGCCCGCCACGCCGCTGCCCGGCGAGGCCTGGATCGTTCCCGCCGGGGCCAGCGGCTTCTGGGCCGGCCATGCCGACGAGATCGCCGCCTTCCAGTCCGGCGCCTGGCGCTTCTACGATCCGGCCCAGGGCTGGCAGGTCTTCGACCGGCAAAGCGGCGCGCTGCTGATCTATTCGGGCGCGGCCTGGGTGCCGGTGGCCGGCCTTGGTGCCGGCCTGCCGCAATTGGGCGTCAACACCTCCGCCGACAGCACCAATCGCCTCGCCGTCGCCGCCGAGGCCACGCTCCTGACTCATGCCGGCGCCGGCCACCAGCTCAAGCTCAACAAATCCGCCACCGCCGACACCGCCAGCCTGCTGTTCCAGTCCAATTGGCATGGCCATGCCGAAATGGGGCTGATGGGCGACGATCATTGGCGTATCAAGGTCAGCCCCGATGGGTCGAACTGGATGAATGCCGTGACCATCGATGCGGCGACCGGTGCCGTCACCATGTCCGGCCCGCTCCGCCCCGCCACCGACAATAATGTCAGCCTGGGGGCCAGCGGCGCCCGCTGGTCCGCCATCTGGGCGGCCACCGGCACCATCCAGACCTCGGATGCCCGGCATAAGACCAACATCGCGCCGTCCGATCTCGGCCTCGATTTCATCCGCGCCCTGCAACCGGTGCGCTTTTCCTGGATCGCGGACGATGGCGATGTGCATTACGGCCTCGTCGCCCAGCAGGTGGCCGAGGCGCTTTCGGCGAGCGGCGTCGCAAATTTCGGCGGCCATGTCGTCGCCGATGGCCAGCAGGCCCTGCGCTACGACCAGTTCATCGCCCCCCTGACCAAGGCGGTGCAGGAACTGGCCGAGAGGCTGGAAGAACTGGAGCGCCGCCAGACCGGTGCTTCATAGGCCCCATCCCGAGCCGTCGAAGACCTCATCCTGAGCTTGTCGAAGGACGAGGTCGCGGCCCTTGCCGCTCCGTCCTCATGGGTCGACAAGTTCACCAGGTCTGAAACCGTGTCGGCCCGAAAACGAGGGACTTTCCAATTCGCCTTTTTTGGATAGTCTCTTGGGACCAGACTCACGGGAGGCCAGCGTCATGGCACACAGGTTCAACATCACCGCGGCGGCGAACGACCAGTTCAAATTCGACTTCTCCTACAATGCGGAGAAAATCTTCTGGTCGGAGAACTACAAGCAGAAGGCCAGCGCCAAAAGCGCCATTGATTCGCTGAAGAAGAACGCGCCCGGCGCCGGCATTGTCGACCTGTCCAGGGACGAGACCGGTTCGGGCTACCGTTTCGAGATCAAGAAATCCACCGATGACCAATTCTACGTGACCTTCGTGGCCCCCAATGGCGAGATCATGGTGCGCACCGAACGCTACAAGCAGAAGGCCAGCGCCCAGAACGCCATCGACTCGCTTAAAAACAACGGCCCGCAAGCCGACAGCAGCGACCAGACGTAACCACTCTTCGCCTTTCCCAGGAGGAAGGTTCTGACGAGGCGGGCTTCTTCCATGCTGGAGCCCATTCACAACGCTGACCACCTTGGTCTAGTCTCCCGGTGGAACATTCCGGGAGACAATATTCAGATGGTCAAGATTTCCGCTCTTCTCGCCAGCGCCGCCCTGGTGCTGGCCGCCGCGCCGGTCGCGGCGCAGGACCTGCCCGATCTCGATGGCCGCGTCATCCACGCCGTCACCGAAAACGCCTATTATCCGCTGAACTTCGCCGATGCGGACGGCAATGGCATCGGGCTGGAATATGATGTCGTCAACGAAGTAGCCAGCCGCCTCAATGCGACAATCGAATGGAATCTGACCGCCTGGGACGTGATGATTGAATCGGTGCGCACCGGCCAGTTCGATATCGGCGCCGATGGCATCACCATCACCGCCGAGCGCGCCGAACAGATCGACTTCACCGATCCCTTCATCACCGTCGAGCAATATTTCCTCGTCCGCGCCGATGAAGAGCGCATCACCGGCGCCGAGAGCTTTGCCGAGGATGAAGACCTGCTATTCGGCGCCCAGGCCGGCACGTCCTCATTCTATACCGCCATCTACGACATTCTCGATGGCGACGAGGCCAATCCGCGCGTCAAGACCTTCGACAGCTTCGGCGCCGCCGTGCAGGCGGTCAAGGCCGGCGACGTCGACGCCGTCATTGCCGACCAGGCCGCCGCCTCCGGCTATATCGGCGCCGATCCCGGGGCCTTCAAACAGGTCGGCGAGAGCATCAAGTCCGACCCGCTCGGCTTCATCCTCACCCCCGGCTCCGATCTCGCCGCGCCCTTCAACGCCGCCCTCGATCAATTGCGCGAGGAAGGCTGGCTCGATGAACGCATCAATTACTGGTTCTTCGAATACGCCGCGGAATAATCGCGTCCCGGAACCGGAAGGTCCTTCGCCCTCTCTCCGTTGAGAGGGCGAAGGCGCCGGGCGCATTGAGCCTGCCAATGCAATCCTGGGGGGCCATGGCCATGCCCATTGCCTTCCCCTATCCATCCCGCCCATGAAATCTCATTCGCCCCGCCGCCCGTCACTTTTCGTTCGCCTGCCCTATTGGCTCTTGGCGATCCTGCTGCTGTTCGTGCTCGGCCTGTGGGCCATCACCAGCGACCAGACCTATTCGGGCATTTTCCGCACCCTGTCCGGCGGCGTCCTCACCACTTTATGGGTGACGTTCTTCGCCTTCTTTGCCGCCACCATTCTGGGCCTGCTGATCGCCCTGGCGCGCACCTCCGGCATCAGAATGCTGCGCGAGATCGCCACCTTCTACGTGGAGATCATCCGCGGCATCCCCATCCTGGTCTTTCTGTTCTATGTCGCCTTCGTCGCCGCCCCCGCCATGGTGGCCGGCTTCAACTGGGCATTGGCGCCGCTGATCGAGTGGGGCTGGGTTCCCGCCGCCAGCATACGCGGCTTCGATTTCGTCTGGCGCGCCATTTTCGCGCTCACCATCTGCTATTCGGCCTTCATCGCCGAAATCTTCCGCGCCGGCATCGAGGCGGTGGGACGCGGCCAGATCGAGGCGGCGCGCTCGCTCGGCCTCAGCCGCTGGCATTGCTTCCGCTTCATCATCTTTCCTCAGGCCCTGCGCATGATCCTGCCGCCGCTGGGCAATGATTTCGTCTCCATGGTCAAGGATTCCGCCCTGGTCTCGGCGCTGGGCGTGCAGGACATCACTCAATTGGGAAAACTCTCGGCCGCGTCGAGCTTTCTGTTCTTCGAGACCTATAACGTGGTGGCCTTCCTCTATCTGACCATGACCATCTCGCTGTCGCTGCTGGTGCGCTGGCTGGAAAAGGTGATGGATGGCCGGGTGAAGCGCTAGCCTGCCTTGCACCCTGGGGTCATCCACCCCATCTTGCTCCCATCAGTTCCGGAGGCCGCCATGCACCCCATTGCCCGCTTTGCCGTCGTCGCCATCGCCGCCATCGCCCTTGCCGCCTGCGGCCGGGGCGGCGAGATCGGCAATGTGGGAGTGGACTGGACCGGCAATGACATCTCCATTGAGGCGGTCGCCGATCCGGACGTGGACGGCGTTGTCTGTCATCTGGCCTTTTTCAACCGCTCCTTCATCGACCGGGTCAGTCAGGGCAATTGGTTCGAGGACCCGGCCTATTCGGCGCTCGATTGCACCGCTATCGGCCCGATCACCATTGGTGATATCCGCACCGGCGCCGGCGGCCAGGAAATATTCCAGCAGGGGCGCTCGCTGATCTGGAAGACTCTCCGCGTCACCCGCATCTACGACGCCAGCAACAATGCCCTCATCTATCTCGCTCATGCCCGCCAGATTCAGCAGGGCTCGGGCAAAATGAGCCTGTCGGTAGTGCCGCTCGACGGCCCGGACGTCACTTGGAAGCACGGCGCTCCCGATGCCCGGCCCATGCAGGGCTCGGTCATGGTCACTGGTGAATAATCCCTGCCATTCTCGTTCTCGCGGCAAGCTTGCAATGGCTTGCCGAGTGCGGCCCAAACAAGGCAAAAGCATTCTCTCCGCTGCCGTTTAATGCGGCCGCTTTGAGCACGATATTGTCGTGACGGAACAATGAACCCGCCCCGGCGGGCAAAAGGAAGACGAATATGGCGATCCTGATTGGCGACACCGCCCCCGATTTCACCCTCGAGTCCACCGAGGGCCCCATCCATTTTCATGATTTCATCGATGGCTCCTGGGCGGTCCTGTTCAGCCATCCCAAGAATTTCACCCCGGTCTGCACCACCGAGCTGGGCTATACTGCCAAGCTGAAGCCCGAATTCGAAAAGCGCGGCGTCAAGGTCCTTGGCCTGTCCGTCGACAAGCTCGAAGACCATGGCGGCTGGGCCAAGGATATCGAGGAAACCCAGGGCTCGGCCCTCAATTTCCCGCTTCTCGCCGATCCCGAAGGCAAGGTGGCTCGTCTCTACGACATGATCCATCCCAATGCCGACAATACCCTGACCGTACGCTCGGTCTTCGTCATCGGCCCGGACAAGAAGGTCAAGCTCAAGATCGAATATCCGGCCTCGACCGGCCGCAATTTCGATGAAGTCCTGCGCGTCATCGACAGCCTGCAATTGACCGCCAAGCACCAGGTCGCCACCCCGGTCAACTGGCAGAACGGTGAAGACGTCATCATCGTCCCCGCCGTGTCCGACGAGCAGGCCAAGGCCAAATATCCCGATGGCTGGAAAGAGCTGAAGCCCTATCTGCGCATCGTGGCCCAGCCCCAGGGCTGAGCCCCGACATCAAATCTCCCTGACCGACTGGGCGATGGCATAGCCATCGCCCTTTTCTTTGGTTCAAGAGGATGAAGAGGCGTCTCCGTCCCTCCATCCGAACCGAGGCCGCAGGCTGTCGTCCTCCGCCGCATCGGAGCTAAACCTCCTCTTCGACATAGCGCGACATCACGATTTTGGTGATCCAGATGCGCCGCCATGGCGCTCATGCGCCGGCTCGCGGTCTGCTCGATTCTGAGTGCCGATGCGCGCCTGGCGCAGCAGCAATTCGCGGGTATCGAATTCGGCCAGCACGTCGCCCCGGCGGACGATATCGCCCGGACGGACATGCACCGCGCTGAGCCGGCACGGAATTGCCTCTGCAGGTCCTTCGCGGTTCCGGCATCCGATTACTCGAGCCCATCGTCGTCCTCTGACGGGCAGCGTGAGGTTCATCCTGCGTCATCAAAGATACCGAATAACGTGTTCGATGCTACCGATGTGTTAGCGAGAAAAGGCCAAAGGGATAGAAAAATCCCAGTGATTGCGTGACGTTCCGGCTGGAAAGGCGGGGAAGGGGGCTGCGCGCTGGACACTGACCAGAGCGGCTTGATCCAGCACATCATTGCCCGATGAGCGGCCGATGGCCAACTTGATCAATCCCCCGGACGCGTCGAGCGTGAAATTGATCTGTACTTCGCCACGCGCACCATTTGCGCCATTGGGATAGCGCAGCAACCGGGCAACCCGGCGTTCCACCTGACCCGGATAGCGGGCAATATCCGCATTGCCCCCCGAGCCGGCACCCGCCTGCCCGCCCAATGATTGCGCCGCAGCACTGTTCTGATTGCTGTTTCCACCATTGCCGGCCTGCTGTGGCGCGGGGCGGGGTGTCTCCCTAGCGGGCGGCGGCGGCACTGCCGCAGCCCTGATCGCTTCGAGGTCCGCCGGGCGCGGCGTGGGCATGACGGCCCCCACGATATCCAGTGTTTCGCTCCCCTCTCCCGGCATCAGCAGGGGCGCCACATTGGCAACTTCGATACTATCCCCGTCGAGCGCCGCAATCGTCATGATTTCGGGATGCTCCGGCGTTTCGACCGTTTCACTTGGTGTCGTCTGCGCCTCGATGGCGTCGAGTACCTCAACGGGCTCGGTCGGGAACGGCTCGACCATCTCCGATGTGGGCATTGGTTCGAGCATTTCGGTCAGCGCCGCCAGTGTTTCCGGCGCCAGAGGCTCGATCACCGGCGCATTATCCGTGGACACGATGCTTACTTCACTGCCGCCCAGCACCATGTCTTCATTGGCATCGCTTGCGATCACTTCCGAGAGATTGCTCGTCACCAGGCTACTACTGATGATGTCGACCACGACGCTGCCCTCCGCCGGCGCATCGTCCGGCATCGGCAGCCCCATCCATAGCAGGGCCGCAACGATCAGGCTGCCATGCACCAGCGCAGAGCCGATGAATTCCTTCTGCATTATGGCTGCGCCTCGGGCTCCGTCACCAGCCCGATCCGGTTATAGCCGGCACTGGAGAGCAGGCCCATCACCTTCATCACCATACCATAGGCCGTCGCGTTGTCTCCGCGGATCAGCAGGCGCTCATCGGCATCATCATTGACCTTCTGCGCCACCAAAGCGAGCAGCTCATCCTCGGCCACAGGCTCGCGATCCACCGAGATTCCACCGTCAGCGGATACGGTGATGGAAACCGGCGGCTTGTCGAGAGGGATCGGGTTTGCCGCCGCCTTGGGCAGGTCTATCGCCACACCCATAGCCATCAGCGGCGACGCCACCATGAAGACGATCAGCAGCACCAGCATGACGTCGACCAATGGCGTGACATTGATCTCGCCGATTGGCGCCCGGCGTCGTCGTCCCCGGCCCTTTTTGTCCTTGCCCATGGACATGCCCATCAGGCTGCCCTTCCGGCATCGAGCTGACGCGACAGCATGGCGGCAAGCCTGTCTGAAAAGCCTTCCATCCGCGCGATGAGATTGCCGGCATCGGCGCTGAGCTTATTATAGGCGATCACCGCCGGAATAGCGGCCAAAAGACCCAATGCGGTTGCCAGCAGGGCCTCGGCAATGCCCGGCGCCACCACGGCAAGGCTCGTATTTTCCGCGGCCGCGATGGCAGTAAAGGCATTCATGATACCCCAGACGGTGCCGAACAGGCCAATGAACGGCCCGGCGCTGCCGATGGTCGCCAGAAAACCGAGCTGTTTTTCCAGCGCCTGGCTTTCCTCGCTGACCGCCAGATCGAGCGCCAGTTCCAGCCGGCTTTGCAGCCCTGGCGCATTGGCGGCTTGTTCTGCGTGGCTTTTTTCCCATTCATCCATGGCGGCGGCAAACACCGCCGAAAGCCCGCCATTCTGCGTCTCCGCCAGAGCGCGCAGTTGTTCGAAGCTCGCGCCACCGGCAAAAGCCTGTTCGAAAATGCGCATCTGCCGCTGCGAACGACCATAGGCGATGGCCCTATTGGCGATGATGGCCCAGCACCAAACCGAAGCGAACAACAGCCCCACCATCACCGTTTTCACTACCCAATCGGCCTGCATGAACAGGCTGAACAGCGAAAAATCATGCGCCTCGCCCATCTCAGACTCCGAAGGCGAACGCTGGCAATGCCCGCGTTTCGAGCCGGTCGAAGCACATGTCGACATTCAGCTCGGGGCCCTCGCAGGCCTTGACGTCATTGATCAATATACGCCCCAGATTGTCGCAATCGAGCGCTGGAACCTGGAATTGCAACACCTTGGTCTTGCCCTGCGGCAGCGCCTTGAACTCAAGGGTCACCATGCGCTCGATGGCACCATCCGCCCGAAACAAAGCGACCTCGAGCGCCGTCCTGTCGATGGGCGCCTCAAGGCCGTTGGTGGCGAGAAACGTCACCTTGCAGCCCGCATCGGCCGCCTCGATGGCATTGAGTTCGATAAGGAGCGAGGGCATAGCGGCGTCCTGCTGAGCAAGGGTATTGACGGGAACCAACGCCATTGTCAGCGCTATGGCGATCCGGGCGAGGCGCATCAGGCGCTCCTTTCAAGCTTGAGCGGCAATTTCTCGGCCAGCATCCGCCAATCGTCGCGTTCCGCCTGTCCTCGCCCACGCCGCCCGAACATTTGCAGGATCGGATCGCCAGCTTCGTCAAACAGCTCGATCGACGTCAGCACACCATCCTGTGTCGGCTTACGCACCGCCCAGGCACAACTGATCTGGTCGAGGCGTAAATGCATATGGAAATTGGGCTCCATCACATTGAGCCACGGCCCCATCATCTTGATCGTCTTGATCGGCCCCCCATGGATCTGGGTACAGCCCTGATTGGCGACGAAAACCAGCAATGGCACGGCCTCAATCGCTGCCCGGTTGAACAGCGTCTCTACCGCCGAATGATCGAGTTCCCAGGCCAGTTCGGGCCCAAGCGCCTGCAAGGCCTGCAACCTGGAAATGCGTAACTCGCGCAATAGGCCGAAAACCTGATGGGTATCGGTCATACCCTGCCAGCGCTGCCGCAAAAGCGCTTCGTCCACCTTGTCCGCAAACTCCGCCTTGGCAGCGGCGGGCTGGACGGCAATCGTGTCCGCCTGTTCGGGCAGCGTTAGCTGGCCCGCGATACCCGCCCAGGCCGCCAGGTCGGTGCGTGGCCGCGCATGCACCTTATGCACCGCATTGCCCTGGGCATCGAAAAACTGCATGGACCGATGCACCTTGCCCTTGTCATCATGCCGTTCGATGGCAAAGCCATGCTGCCAATGCCTGGGGAAAATCCGCAGGTCGATCTGCTCGCCGATGACCATGGCGGCGTGCGGGGATATTTCGACGCGCTCTACCGGTCCGATCTTTTCGCTCACGCAGCTTTCGTTGCGTGTCAGCGCCATAATCTCCCCTGCTCCGGCCAGGCCATTGAGCAGAGCACTGACATCGGGCTTGATGGCCACGATATCGGCGCCGACCTGAGCGGCCACCAGTTCTGCTTCCGAAAAGCCGTGGATGCGCGCCAGGTCACGCGCACGCATCGTTGGATTGGTTTGGCGAAGATCGCGGATTTCCGCGGCGGATTTGCTGCTCATCGGGAATGTCTTATTTTGTGAGAATGAGTTTATTCTGCTTGGTAATGCGAAGCGTATATTCTGAACCAGCGTGAATAATCGTCAAAGAACGACTGTCATGGAAAATATCCTCGCTTTTGACCGATTTTTTAGGTGTAGTTGCTTCCAACTTCGACTCTGAATACTTCTTGTCGTTCTCGGGGCGGGTCATGTCGATCTGACTTTCACAACGTTTATGCCAGAGCGGCAAAGGGTCGGACCCCGCTGGTTCTCAGGGCCGGTGGTACCTGCTCTTTTCCCTCGTAACAATAGCTGACATTCAGAATCATATTTTTATGATGCATGCAAGAGGTGTCATGACCAGCGCCTATGCTCAGGAAAATTCAGAATTTTGCGTAAATTCCGGCCATGCGGGCAATGCTCGCTTGACTCCCTTTCGTTCCAGAGAATAATAGATGATGAATTCGGTCATAATAATGATCCGGGATGGCGGCGCTTGCGGGCGCCGCGCATCTGCCAGCGAGCCTCTCCCGACACCTCGGGCCTGCCAGCCAGCTATTTCAAATAAAGCGAAATATAGTTTGGGGCTCTCATGAATAATCATGCTTGGGGTGCGCGACCTGCTGCGCCGAGTTTTGGCACACGCTTAGGGCTGCTCGTCACAGCAGGTCTGCTCGCAGGAACGGTGTTGGCGGCAGTGCCCGCCTATGCACAGACGACGCTTTCGAGCGCACAGGTGACGCAACTCAAGCGGCTGACCGTCACCGCGACGCGCCGCGCCGCGCAGGTGCTGGACGTGCCGGCGTCGGTTTCGGTTGTCAGCGCCGAAGATCTTGAAAAGCGCGTCGTGCGCGACATTCAGGATCTGGTGCGCTACCAGCCGGGCGTGTCAGTGGACCGGCAGACGGCAGTCACCAATCCGTTCGGCCAGCTCACCCAGTTCAACATTCGCGGCATGGGCGGCAATCGGGTTCAGATGACCGTGGATGGCTCGCGTGTTCAGGAACGCATCACCGACGGCAGTCGCGATTTTGTCGATCCGTTCAACATGAAGGCGGTCGAGATCGTACGCGGCCCCAATTCGGTTCTCTGGGGTGCAGACGCATTGGGCGGCACCGTCGCCTTCCGCACCAAGGACCCCTCGGACCTTCTCGATGGCCAGGACAAGCCCTGGGCGGTGGAAATCAAGACCAGCTTTGACAGCTTCGACACCAGCTGGAGGAAGCAGATCACCGCTGCCTATGATTTCGGCGATGTGCAGGTACTCGGCAGCTTCGGCAACCTGACCAGCACCGAGCCCAAGGCCATCAAAGCCGATCCTGAAGGTGGCATCTGGGGCTGCCCGCTGCGTCCGGCAAGCTTCCGCTGCGACCGCCTCTTCCCGGCAGATACGTCTGCTTATAATGGCTTGGCCAAGGTGGTCTGGACCCCCAATGCCGATCACGAATTCAAGCTGACCGGCGAATTCTTCGCCCGTGAGACCAATGTCGATCAGCTATGGGACCCGTTTGCGGCTGCCGCTCCCCCGTCTGAATACTATACGTCAGATGCTTATCCGCGCGTTCTCGAGATGTTGCGCTCGCGTCTCGCAGTCTCGCATGACTGGCAGGTCGGGGCTGACTGGCTGGATTCGGTGAAGTGGAACCTGTCCTATTCGCCACAAACGCGCGATATGAAGAGCACAGCGTTCAGGACTTATGCGAACCGCCAGCAGATCGTCGAGCAGATCCGCAATTACAGCGAGAGCTTTCTCGAAGCCGACCTGCAATTGCAATCCTCCTTCGACGCCGGCGACACCTTCCATACGCTGACCTACGGCTTTGATGGCGACATCATGCGCGGCGATTATGTCGGCACGAACTCGACCTACAATTCGCTGACGGGCCTGACGACCGTTCTGGAGAACCAGGGCTTCAGCTTCCCCCGCACCACGACGGCCCGTGCCGACTTCTTCATCCAGGACGAAATCAAGCTATTCGAAGATCGTCTGACCGTTACGCCCGGTATCCGCATCGCCAATTACTACATGGAGCCCGAGGGCGCCTACACCGGTCTGCCGGGCTATACGCCGGGACCAGTCAGTAACACGACGCTGCTGAAGAAATTGTCGGTTTCCTATGAACTCGACGACACTCTCTCGGTGTTCGCCGCCTATGGCGAGGGCTTCAAGATGCCCAATGCCCAGCAATTGTTCCAGTCGAGTCAGGGCATCGGCGCGACGGGATTTGTCAACATTATTCCCAATCCCAACCTGCAACCGGAATCGGTGCAGAATTTTGAGGTTGGTCTGCGCGGCGAGTACGACCAGGGCTGGTTCAGCCTTGGCGGTTTCTATGCCAAATACGACAATTTCATCCGCAGCCTTCAGCCCGTCCCCGGTCAGCCCGACACCTATTGGTCCGACAATGTGGAATCGGTGAATTTGTGGGGCATCGAAGTCGCTGGTGAGTACGAGGTTTATGAGAATATCTTTGCCTCTGCCAATGTGAGCTGGCAGATCGGACGGCAGCAGCTTGCGGCCAATGCGGCGGAAACCGCCTTTGACGGTGCCGTTCCGCTGACCGCCGTGCTCGGCGTTCGCTACGAACTGCCCGAGCATGGTCTCGATTTCGAAGTGCTGGGCACATTCGCCGCCGGCCCGACCGAACGCGCCAGCGCCACGACTTTCAAGCCCGATGGTTACGCCATCTTCGACGCCTTCGGTCGCTGGAAGCCGTCCGAGAACGTCGAGATCAGCTTCGGCGTGCAGAACATCTTCGACACCGCCTATTTCCCCAATACCTTGACCGGCTACGACACGATCCAAGCCGATGACAGAGTCAAGGCGCAGAACCCATTGGAACTTCAGCGCGGCCCTGGCCGCACCTTCAAGGTCGGCACCACCGTCCGCTTCTGATCCGCAATCCCAGGCCGGGGGAACCAGCCCTCCGGCGGCTTTTTCGCGCAATGGGCATGATCATGCTGAAAGTCCTCTCACAATTCTGGCGGCTAATGGCTCTTTGCCTGAAGGGCGATCCCTACAAGCTGGGCCTGGTCCTGTTTGCCGCCGTAGTGGGGCTCGAACTGCTCAGCGTTGCGGTCAGTCTGCGCATCATTCAGTGGACCGGCGATTTCTATGGTGCACTCGAACGCATGGAGGTCAACGAAGCCATCTGGCAGGTCGGGGCCTTCGGTATCATCGTCGCGGCCAATACAGTGCGGCATCTGTGCAGCATGTTCATGCGCAAGCGGCTCGAAATGCGCTGGCGCACGAGCTTGACCGCCAACGCGCTGGACATCTGGTTGAGCAACAAGGCCTTTTGGCATCTGGCTGCGGATGGCAAGGAAGGCATCGACAATCCCGACCAGCGCATCGCCGAGGATTGCATCATCTTTCTGCAGAAGCTGATGGGCGAGGCGCTGGACCTGATTTCCCGGGTGGTCGGCCTTCTCTCCTATATCGTCGTACTCTGGGGCCTGGCGCAATTCCCTCTCTCGCTGGCCTTTATCGGCCTGCCGGTCGAAATCCCGCATTATATGATCTGGGCCGCCTTCCTTTATGTGGCGCTCTCCAGCGTCCTGACTCATCTTCTCGGCAAGCCGCTCAAACCACTTCTGATGCAGCAGCAACGCCGCGAAGCCGATTTCCGCTTCGGCCTTGCCCGCTTGCGCGCCAATACCGATGCGGTGGCTCTGGGCCAAGGCGAAGCGGCCGAACGCCGCGTTCTCGACAAGCGCTTCGACGGCGTCGTGCAGAACTGGCGCAAACTGGTGAACCGCGAACTCATCCTGTCGAGCTTCACCTTCCCATTCAATCATTCCGTCCTGCGCATCCCGCTTTTCGTCGCCCTGCCCGGCTATCTTGCCGGACACGTCGCTTTTGGCGGATTGATGCAGCTGGCCACCGCGTTTTCGAGCGTTGTGACCACACTGTCCTGGTTCATTTTCTCCTATCGCGATCTCGCCGATCTTGTGGCGGCGTCCTCGCGCCTCGACAATTTTCTCGAGGCTGCCAAGCGCGCCGGACGAATCCATGGCGGCCTGACATTGCGGTCGGGCGCGCAGACCGCGACAATCTCCGAGGTCAGTGTGGCCACGCCGGATGGCCGCACCCTGCTTGAGGTGCCGCAAACCTCCCTGGCGCAAGGCGAGGTTATCTGGGTGCGCGGCGCTTCGGGTCTTGGAAAGACCACCCTGTTCAAGGCCCTGGCCGGCCTCTGGCCACATGCCAACGGCCGCTTCGAGACGACTGGCGAGCATCTGTTCATGCCGCAAAAGCCCTATTTTGTCAATCGGCACCGAACTTTGACCCCTTATCGGCGCCCAATATTGACCCCCTTATTGGATGGCTGTGGAGCGGGGCGGATGGCAGAGCTGGTCAGGGTTGCGGCGCTATCCGGCCCGCGGGGGCAGGATGTCAGATACGGTTTTTGAAGCGCCAGCTGTCGTTGCCGGTTTCGACGATATCGCAGTGATGGGTGAGCCGGTCGAGCAGCGCCGTGGTCATCTTGGCGTCGCCGAAGACGGACGGCCATTCCCCGAAGGTGAGGTTGGTGGTGACGATGACCGAGGTCTGCTCGTAGAGGCGGCTGATCAGGTGGAACAGCAACTGGCCTCCTGACTGGGCGAAGGGCAGATAGCCCAGTTCATCGAGCACGACGACGTCCTTGCGGCCCATATAGTCGGCCAGGCGCCCCTGCCGACCGGCGCGGGTCTCTGCCTCGAGCCGGTTGACCAGATCGACGACGTTGAAGAAGCGGCCTCGCGCGCCGTTGCGGATGCAGGCCCGGGCAATGGCGATCGCCAGATGGGTCTTGCCAGTTCCGGTACCACCGACCAGCACCAGGTTACGCTGCATGGCCAGGAAGTTGCCGGCGGCCAGATCGCGCACCAGGGTCTCGTTGATGCCAGTGCCTTCGAAGGTGAAGTCGTCGATGTCCTTGGCCAGGGGCAGCTTGGCGATGGTCATCTGGTACTTGATCGAGCGGGCCTGCTTCTCGGCGATCTCGGAGGTGAGCAGGTCCGAGACGATGCGAGCGGGCTGATGCTCGCGTTTGATCGCCGTGGCGATGATCTCGTCATAGGCGCTCTTCATGCCATAGAGCTTGAGCGTGTTCATGGTGGTCAGGATCTCGGAGCGTTCCATCATATTGCCCTCCTCAGGCTGTCGTAGCGGGAACAGTCGGCCATGGGCTCGACGCGGAGCCGGAGGGCCTGTGGGGTATTGAGGATGGTGACCGGGCTGCGGGGTTCGCGCTGCCGGGCCAGGATGTTGAGCACGATATCGGCGGAGCAGACCCCTTCACGCAGCGCCTCGGCACAGGCCGCCTCGACCGCCGGCAAGCCATCGCTGAGCACGGCGGTCAGGATGGTGACCATCTGCCGGCCCCCATCGGTTGCCGAGCCCAACCGGCGCCGGATCTTCTCGATGCTGGCCGGCAGCACCCAGTCCTTGAAGGGCGCGCCATTGCGCCAGGCGCCGGGCTTGCGCGCCAGCACCGGCACGTAATGCCAGGGGTCATAGACGGTCTGGTCGCGACCGAAGATGCGGGGATGTTCACCCACTGGCCTGCCGTCCTGACGCAGCTCGATCCGATCGGCATAGGCCCGGATCTCGACCGGTCGCCCCACCGCACTGGCCATCACCGAGTACTTGTTGTTATCGAACCGAACCAGGCAGGTCTTGGAGACCGAGGCCGTCACCGCATGGAAGCCGTCGAACCGGCCGGCATAAGGCACCAGACTGCCGCGCTCTGCCTCGAAGGCTTCCCAGATGGTCTGGTCGCGGAACTCGGGATGGCGATGCGCCCGGGCATAGGCAATGGTCTTGTCCAGCAGCAGGGCATTGAGCTCGTCATAGCTGCTCACGCGCAGGCGGGGCGTGAAGAAGCGCTCCCGCACCAGCCCGACCTGGTTCTCGACCTGGCCCTTCTCCCAACCTGAGGCGGGTGTGCAGGCCACAGGGTCGATCAGATAATGCCCGCACATCTGCAGGAACCGGCGATTGTAGACTCGATCCTTGCCCACCAGGATCGTATCGACCGCCGTCTTCATGTTGTCGTAGATGCCGCGCGTGCAGGTGCCCTTGAAGAAGGCGAAGGCCCGATCATGAGCGTCGAACACCATCTCCTGGGTCTCGCGTGGATAGGCCCGCACGAACAGCATCCGGCTATGGCAGAGCCGGACATGGGCGACCTTGACCGTCACCGTGGTGCCGTTGATCAGCACCACGTCGTGGCTCCAGTCGAACTGGTAGGCCTCGCCCGGCGCAAAGCTCAGCGGCACGAAGGCGGATGCAACCGTAGCGGAGCGATCCTGATCCCAGTTCCGGGCATAGCGACGAACTGCATCGTAGCTGCCCGAATAGCCCAGTCCCGTGAGTTCCTCGAACACCCGGATCAGCGTCAGCCGCTCACGCGCAGCCTTCCCTTCATTGGCCAGCAATAGCTTATCCAGATCCCCCTGCCACGGACCGATCCGGGGCAGCGGCTGCTTCTCACGCTCATAGGAAAAGCTCGTCTCACCCGACCGGATGATCTTGCGCACCGTGTTGCGCGCAACATGCAACTCCCGCTCAATCTGCTTGATGGACTTGCCCTGCACAAAATATGCCCGACGAACCCGTGCAATCGTATCCACGCACTTCATCCCCCAACCGCCTATCCCAAACCAAAGGACGGACAGTCTGCCTAAAACACAAAATGGGGGGTCAATATTGGACGCCGATTACCCCCGGTAAGGGGTCAAATTTGCATGCCGAAACACACGATGCTCAGGCTCTACGTCTATGGCTACCTTCATCAGCTGACGTCGAGCCGGAAGCTCGAGCGTGAGGCAGGCCGCAATATCGAGCTGATGTGGCTGGTTGGCAAGCTGGTGCCGGACTTCAAGACCATCGCCGACTTCCGCCACGACAACCCTGTTGCCATCCAGATCGCATGCCAGCGCTTTGTTGCCATTTGCCGCGCGCTTGGCCTGGTTGGCGGGGGCATGGTTGCCATTGACGGTTCGCGGCTTCGGGCCGTGAACACGCACGAGAAGAACTACACCAAGGGCAAGCTTGCGCGCCGGAAGGCCCATGTCGAAGAGAGCATCGCCCGCTATCTTGCCGAGCTCGAAGAAGCCGACAGGGCAGACACAGGCCCGGCGACCCCACGGATCGATCACCTGACGGAGCGGTTGGCGGCGCTGCGTGGGCGCCTCGGTGAACTTGAGGAGATTGGCCGGCAGTTGGAAGCCGCGCCTGACGGGCAGATCTCGCTGACCGATCCAGATGCACGCGCCATGGCAACCGGCAGCGATCATCGCGGCGTCGTTGGCTACAACGTCCAGGCGGCCGTTGACACCAAGCATCATATCGTCGTCGCCAATGCGGTGACCAACCGCGGCCATGACCGCTCCCATCTGCTGGAGATGGCCAAGGCTGCACAGGCCGAGACGGGCGCTGCCGGGATGATCGCCCTTGCCGATCGCGGATACTATGAGGGCGAGCAGATCCGCTCCTGCGCCCAAGCCGGCATCATCCCCATGGTGCCCAAGCCGAATACGTCACCGGCGCAGGCGCGTGGCTTTTGGGGCAAGGCCATGTTCGTGCATGAGCCTGAGACCGACACCTATCGGTGCCCCGCCGGCCAGCAGTTGCAGAAGCGCTTCGCCCGAGTGGAGGGCGGCAAGCTCATCAGCGTCTACTTCAACCAGAAGGCCTGCAGCGCATGCCCCTCGCGTCCCCTGTGCACGGCGGGCAAGGAAAAGCGCATCCGACGGTGGGAGCACGAGGCCGTGCTCGATGAGATGGAGCGCAGGTTCGACGCAATGCCCGAGGCGATGGCGGTCCGGCGCTGTACGGTCGAGCACGTCTTTGGCACCATCAAGGGCTGGATGGGCGCTACCCACTTCCGAACGCGTGGCCTCAAGAACGTTGCCACTGAAGCAAGCCTGACCGTCCTGGCCTACAACATCAAGCGGGCCATCGCCGTCGCCGGCGTTGCATCCACCCTCAAGGCAATAGAGGGCTGAACCGAGCCGACGCGCGCTGGCCCAAACTATACTGACGCGACAAGCTCAGCGAGTTCTCACACAGCCTCGGGCCGGGAGCAGTCTGCCCGCTTCTGGTGCCATAGATCAAAAGCTGCAGTTGACCTGGGCGCATCAGCACGGCGGCTTCCGACCCCATGCACTAACCCGCTCCGCGGGAGGGTGTGCGCTGCTGGTTCAGCGTCGTCGTTTAAGCCTTTGAGCGGCTGCGGTCGCAGTCGGACCATGGAGTTTCTTTCAACGAGAGGAACTCCCCATGATTACGTCACCGACGGCCGCTCCCGCCACTCCGCTTCGCCAGCGCATGCAGCAGGACATGCTGATGCGCGGTCTGGGCTGGCACACCCAGCAAGACTACATCCGGCACGTTCGGGGCTTTGCTGCGTTTCTGGGCCGCACACCCGATACCGCCACGCCCGATGATATCCGCCGCTTCCAGCTGCACCAGCATGAAAGTGGTGTCAGTCCTTCCACGATAAACGGCGCGGTCTCGGCTTTGCGCTTCCTGTTCGACGTGACGCTGAAGCGGCGGGATCTGTCGCGGGCCCTGGTGATCACCCGCTATCAGCGCCAGCTGCCCGACGTGCTCAGCATCGAGGAAGCGGCCCGGCTGCTCGAGGCGGCGCCAAGCATCAAGTACAAGGCTGCACTCGGGGTCGCCTATGGCGCAGGCCTGCGCGTCTCCGAGGTGGCCCACCTCAAGGTCGACGATATCGACAGCGCCCGGATGCTGATCCGGGTCGAACAGGGCAAGGGCCGCAAGGATCGCAATGCCATGCTCTCGCCTCAGCTGCTTGACCTGCTGCGACTGTGGTGGCGCGAGGGCAAGCAGCGGGGCGTCATGCTGCCCCATGGCTGGCTGTTTCCGGGGCGCTCGCGCACGGATCCGATCTCGTCGCGGCAATTGCATCGCGCGGTGCAGGAAGCGGCCGAAGTCGCCGGCATCCGCAAACGGGTCAGCCCGCATACCTTGCGGCACAGCTTTGCCACGCACCTGCTGGAGCAGGATGTCGATATCCGGGTCATCCAGGTGCTGCTCGGGCACTCCAAGCTAGAGACGACCGCGCTCTACACCAAGGTCTCGACCCGCACGATCCAGGCGGTCGCCAGTCCCCTCGACCGGCTGATGGCCCTGATGGAGGACAAGCCTCCACCCGCCTGACCCGGTGCGCGCCACCATTGAGGTCGCCGATATCTTCCGGGCCGCCGGTCCTGCCTATCGCGCTGCCCATGCCGGACACCTGAGCCTCAGCCACCTCAAGGTCATGTCGGCAATCGAGACCTGTCGCACCGCTGCCCTGGGTGGTCACGTCGAAGCCTGTTCCGACTGCGGGCATCAGCGTATCGCCTATAACTCGTGTCGCAACCGGCATTGTCCCCGGTGCCAGGGTGCCGCGGCACGCACCTGGCTGGAGCAGCGCGAAGCCGACCTGCTGCCGGTTGGCTACTTCCATGTCGTCTTCACGCTGCCCGCCGAGATCGCCGACATCGCCTTCCACAACAAGGCGCTGATCTATGACCTGCTGTTCAAGGCGGCGTCCGAGACCATGCTGACCATCGCCGCCGATCCCAGGCACCTGGGTGCCCGCATCGGCATCACCGCAGTGCTCCACACCTGGGGCTCGGCCATGACCCACCATCCCCATATCCACATGATCGTGCCGGGTGGCGGCATCGCGCCGGATGGTCGGTGGATATCATCGCGACCAGCCTTTCTGCTGCCGGTCAGGGTGCTCGGCGCGCTGTTCCGGCGGCTGTTCATCACCCGGCTGCTCGACCTCCATGGTGCCAGAAAGCTCGCTTTCTTCGGACAGATGGCAGGGCTCAGCGACCGGCGTACCTTCATCCGCCACCTTGCTCCGGTCCGCAGAAAGCGCTGGGTGGTTTATGCCAAGCCGCCCTTTGCTGGGCCCGAGGCGGTGCTCGCCTATCTCTCGCGCTACACCCATCGCGTGGCGATCTCGAACAGCCGCCTCATCGCCTTCGACGGCAATGAGGTGACCTTCCGCTACAAGAACTATCGCTGCTCCGGCGCCGAAAGGCAGCGCGTCATGACTCTGGTCGCCGACGAGTTCATCCGCCGCTTCCTGATCCACGTTCTGCCACGCGGGTTCCACCGCATCCGGCACTACGGTCTGCTCGCCAGCTCCGCCCGCAAGGACTGCCTCGTCCAGGCCCGCGACATGCTGGGGGTGGCGCCGGCGACGGACGAACCGCCGACCGCCGAGACTTCAGACCAGCGCCCGCCTTGTCCCTACTGCGGTGGCACCATGGTGATCATCGAGACCTTCGCTGCATGGTGCCAACCGCGGGCCCCGCCGACCGCCCGACCATCAACCCGGGAGACCGTCCATGACCCGGCATGACCTGCCTGTTCAAACGGCAGCGACGCATCGCTGGCCGACGGGATGGTTCGCGCCAGGCGCTCCAGCGACCATCATCATGCACGCCGATCTCACCACTATCGTCGCCGCTGAGGCTCAAATGCTGCCCGGACCACGTCCACCTGGCCAACGCGCCACGCCATATGCCGCAGTTGCGGCCGGCACTTGATCAGGCCAAATCTGAAAACCCCATAGCCAGCGCATGCGGACCGCGGGTTCCTGCATGGGTGGCTTTGCGACGCCAAACGGCATCCCAAACCCTTCACCAATACAGACATCTATGTCGTAATTAAATCGGCCCAAGAGCCGACATGCTTACCCCTTGGTGAAGCAGCAATGTCTGTTGCTTGCGAATACGCGCGGCTCCGCTTTTGCCGGATGGTCCGCGCCGAGGTCGTTGCAAAAAAGGGATAATCGGGCTGGCGGTGGACGAGTGGATGCCGCTAGAACAGGGATAAATATTCGAGGGAGCGAGGACTTGAGGGGCACAAGGGCAATATTCGCGTCGATTGCGCTGGCCGCGATGACGGGCCAGACGATGGCAGGCGGTATGCTGTGCATTCCGCAGACATCTACCGGCTATAGTCGCGATGGCGATGTCTGGAAGGCTGGGCAATTCGACGTGGCGCCGTTCTTCATCCAGGAACTGGACGAGACTGACGAGATCGCCGGCATCTGTTTTCGGATGCTCCGCGCCGAGGGTGCCACGATCGAGGTTCCGGCGAACGAGGTCTACGGCCTTTCGTTCAGCTGCTTCGCGCGTCACGAAGTGGACCAGACTCCCACGCTGGCCGAGGTGTCGCGCTGCATGGTGGTCTCCACGCTGGGCAAGATCACGGATATCATATGCGATGGATTCCGGCTATCGAGCCTGTCGGCCACTCCGGGAGGCGAGTTCATGGAGACGCCGTCGCCGCTGGCGAAATCCGACGCAGTCGACAACGCCGGCCCCATCGTCATGACATTAGGGAATTGCTCGGAGTGGGTGAAATGAGGACCATGGCGACACTACTGGCCACAGCTGTCCTGACGATGCCTACGCTGGCGGCGACGTCGCTGTGTGTCGAGGACGCCGCTACCGGATTCAACTGGGAAAACGGTAAATGGGTGCAGTCCAACTTTTTCACGGCGTCGTACATCATCAGGCCAATCGCCGAGAGCGAGACGATCGGGCGGTACTGCCGGGAAGCGATCGCAGAAAGCTCCGACAAGCGGCAGGCATGCTACGCACGCTATGAAGTCGGCGAGACACCGGGGTCCAGTGACGTGACACAGTGCACCGAATTCCCGCTGAACGGGACGGAAACCAACTTCGTCCGCTGCGACAAGGCCTACGCGCCTTACAATTTCGAGCCCAGCGGCGAGTTCACATTGACGCGCATCAACGCGCTGCGCGCCGACGACTATAGGGACAGCCTCGCAATCGCTGTCGGTAAGTGCAGCGTGGTGGCGCCATGACACTGCTGGACGGGATAATTCAGAGTGTCACTGAGACCAAGGAGCCGATCGCGGACATCCTGCGGCGCTGCCTGGTCCTCGCCCATAAGCTCAAGAACGATGCGTTCAAGGCCTGGGTAGAGAGAGCTTAACGGATACCCCGCAGACGCAGAGCTGCCCGATTATCGGAAGGCGACAGGCACAGCCATCGGGCATTTCGCGGGCCCACTGGGTGCCCGGATATCAAATCAGCCGCTTCTTTCGATGGTGATGAAGGAGCAGTTCCAGCATCTGGCGCGGGATATCGAGCTGCGGCAGCAGATAGCCGCGTACCAGGATGCCGACTTGACCGGCACCTACCGGCAGCCATGGCCGCAAGATGTGGTCGTCATCCACCAAAGCTCGTTCTTCCACGGTTACACGCTAGTCTCCGCTTGGATGCCCATCCCGGGAAGCCTCATGGCGGGAATGGTCGACAATGTCCGAACCAGGGTCCTCACATTCGCGCTCGAGATACAGTCCGAGCTGCCCGACGACACCGAACAGGCGGTCAAGGAACTGCCTTCTGAAAAGGTACAGCACTTGGTCCAGTACATCATATACGGCGGCAATAACAATTTCGGCGACAATGGCACTATCAACGCGAACACCGTCATCGCCGGCGACATGGACAGCCTCAAGAACGCCCTTGCCGGGCTGGGCCTTACGGCTGATGACGCCGACGAGCTGAAGGCCGCCGTTGAGGCTGACGAGAAGGAAGACGGAAAACACAAGGGCCTCGGTAAACGCGCCCTGGAATGGGTTGGCAAGGCTGCCGTGGCCACGGGAAAGGCCGGCGTGAAGATAGGCAGCGACGTGGCAACCGCCACGCTCACTGCCATTGCTATGAAGTATGCGGGGATACCGCCTGCTAGTTGATGTCAGCCCGGTCTATATGCGGAAACCGCTGCATGTGACTGACGATGGCACCGACCAGCCTTTTCTGGGCTGGTGAATTCGGTGTCATCGGCAACGCGGTATAGACCTGCAGCACGGTTTTGAGGCTGCCGTCCTGCTGGGTTTCGAGATGGGTGAAAGCGGCTCTCGCCAGGTAGTGTGTGAACATCATAAATCTCCTATCGGTTGTGTTCACACCTATTTATGCGCGCGACGATTTCGACCTGGCCGAATTAAAACGACCGCGATTTCACCCTGCCGGTGCCGAAGCGCAGCTTGCCTGACGGCCCCACCTGCAGGCCGCCCGACCGCTGGAGACCGGACTTTTTCGGTTGTTCAGCATCGTGCTGAACATCATCGTCCAACTCGGCCGCGACCGTTCCGGTGACCACGGGCTTGTCTATCAGCTTTGCCTTACCCACTTTTCCGAGAGTTGTCTCGTGCAATACGCGATGGATCCGAGCATTGGGGGTAATCTTGCAAGATGCAGGCACGGGGGACCCCGTCATTCAACTTCCAGAGCGCGTGCCTATCGAAGGGAAACTTTGAAGGAGATTGGCGAAGGAACCCGTTCTAAGCGTCTCCAATTTTGCTAATACTAAGAACATCTTTCTTAGCGACGCGGACAACTACCGCGTCCTAGCTAGCCACGAATTTATTGAAGTGGCGGCTGAGCTAGGCTCCATGCCGCCGTGTCTGGTATTGCGGCCTGGCCGCTGTAAGCGGCCGGTCCGCTCCCCACCCCGGTGTTGCCAGTCAGCCATCGACCCCATTTCGGTCGTTCAGCACCCGCTTTCACTAGGACCGCTTTTAGCCGAAGCGGACTTGCCATTCCAGAATAGGACCGCCGAGTTGCCGATACTGGAAAGGCGGGCCCGATGTCGTTGATCCCGCCTTGCAATGGCTATTCGCCTAGAGCACGCGCTCTGATTAACCTAGTCAGACGCGCACGCTGATCAGGCAGACTCCGTTCCGCGAACCGCTCTGCCCAGTATCCCTGCATGCCCAAGTAGCGCGCTAACGTCAGATCGGAGAGTTCGTGCAGGTCGGACTCGTCGTAAACCGAATGCACGCGTTCACCGTCCTGCTCCTGCCACGCCTGGAAAATCCCGTATCCGGCAAATAGTTCTGTCCCTGTCAGCACCACCAGCGGATTGCAGGCATGGCCACGAAATACGTCGCGTCGTCCCCACAGCGCAAGGCCGCGTAAGACCGCCAGTTCCTGCGGCATGTACTCGGATATGTGGCGGAGCGATGAAACAACCATCACTGAGCCAGGAAACCGTGCGGCGACCTGCCTCAGCCCATCGACCGTTTTCGCGTCGAACGCGCCGCGCCCAAAGCTCTTTGCCTCGCCGAACACCAGCAGTGGCTCTTCGCGTTCGTCGCGGAGGATACCGTCGCGACGATGCCATCCGATGAAGTCGACCTCTCTGTTGAGCTGCCGAAGACGAAGGCCCGTGGACCAGGTCATCTCGGCGTGGTTGGGATGAGCCAAAGCCCGCAGGGTTAGGGCCACAGCATATCCGCCGCCAGCGTAGTCAGGCGCAGCGAACGGGCCGATGACGCGGTAGAACCAGTTCACCCGGTTTAGGGCCTCCGGCGTCTGGGCGAAGTCGAACTGGTTCAGGCAGCGCGTGCAGGTCGGGCGATAGGTCAGCGAGTCGAGGTCGTACCAGTTCTGGTACTGGCAGACCGGACATTGCACCCTCAGACCAGCCCGAAAGACGTTGGCCTTAAGGTATCGTTCCAGCCCATTCCAGAGACCGAACGCACCCTTAGCGCGTGCGTCGAAGTGCTCTTTGATGACACCGACGTGTTTCGCGCGGTCCGGAACTGTAGAGATCACGCGCTTGTCGCCGCGGCTGACCTCGGCATGGTTCTCGGCCATCTCGCCCAGCAGCTCGATGGTTCTGCG
This sequence comes from Devosia sp. YIM 151766, assembly GCF_030285925.1. Taxonomy (NCBI): domain Bacteria; kingdom Pseudomonadati; phylum Pseudomonadota; class Alphaproteobacteria; order Hyphomicrobiales; family Devosiaceae; genus Devosia; species Devosia sp. YIM 151766. Next base: position 3,255,636 of record NZ_CP127251.1, read on the forward strand.
ATCAGCGAATATTGCCGCTTGCGCAATGCCGCCCACGGCAGCAATGACCTGAGCGGCGACTTGGCCTTCAGAAGATGGTTGGGCCTCGATGCCTTGGGACTTCAGCCAACCAACTATCGCATCGCGCCCGTTTTCCGGACGCACCAGCGAGTAATCGATGGGGTGTTCCTTGGCGAGCACCCAGCCCTCACGGCCTATCCGCAACGTATCGCCCGTAGCCAGACGGGGATACTCGGGCGACCAGAGATTGGATGGGTACACCGTCGCCGCCTCGTCGCCGTACACGGAAGAGCCAGTGGCGATGACATTGACCCAGCGCGCGCGCCGGTAGGTCTTCGTGGCATTCACAAAGCCCGGCATGGGCGCGGGCAGCTTGACGTACCGATCCGGGCTCAGCGTCTCGTCGAATGACGCCGTTGCGGCGGACACAAGTATCTTATCCTCGCGCGGTCCGTGGTTCCGCCGGGAATGCGCTGAAAGCGTCGGCATATGAGCGCCAACTACAGACCAATCCGGCAGCCGGGAGAAATGCTCCGTCCAAAGCGCCTTGCGCCGCTCCTCGGAGATCGACGTTCCAAAGACCAGTGTCGTGTGAAACTTTATACCCGACGGGTTGCCGGGGATTGGCCGGAAGGTTTCGAGGATGCGCTCGCGGACAAAGTCGCGATGTTCGGCCAGCCATTCGACATTAATCGGCGTGACATGCCGCTCGACCAGCCGGAAATTCCAGTAGTCGATGGCATCGCCCGCGTTCTTCGGATCGAAAATGAAGAACGTGTCGTCGCGGCCGCCGCGACCCAGCGACTCTTCCAGTCCATGTCGAGTGATCCACAGCGGACCGGCGTTTCCCTCGCGAACGAATTTAAGCGCGGCATCCGCGTTAGCTACTAAAGGCTCGGCCGAGAACACTTCCTTGTATGCGTGCCGAGTTTCGTCGAGCGCCTCGTCGAGTGGGTACCTTCCGCCGACAAGATCAAAGAACGCGTCTCCGTCGCTCTCATCGACAATCGAGAATGACCGCTTGCGCCGTCGCTCGTACTTGAACTCCCGATCGTATAACTCCTGCATGACCTCAAGAATGTCGATGCCTGCCGAAAAATTCACGCGACCACGTTCGTCGACCTCGAAGAATTGCTCCAAGGACACGACACGTGGCAGACCCATGTGGAACGGCGTATCCTTCCAGCCCAGTTGTTCCGCCATGCCGGGTACAGCTTCGACCAGGGTGTCGGGCTCGAAAAAATCTATGTATCCCCTTGCGACATCGAGACCTTTGGTCAGACTGTGCGGCGCAGTCCAGTGCTCGCCGCCATTCTCGAAGAACGGGATGATGGGGCAGTATCTGCCGCCCCAGACGCAGGCGGCGAGCCTTGCCACGCGCGAGACAACCGAAAGGTCGTTCGGTGGAACCAGAAATCCCAAACGCACAGGGCGAAGATTGACAGATCCCGTGAGACGCATTTTTCAACATTCAAAGAGAGATTGACGCCGCTTTTCGACAATATCTCCCTTCTCTACCACGAATACTGGTCAGACGAGTCCGATCTCCGGGGCGGGGCTTCGCACAATCCCCGGTGCACGTGGGCGAGGCGTCGCCACCACCTAGCACGAAGATGGCAAGGGAACGGACGCGACCGAGGAGACGATTGCGAGGATGCGTGCCGCCCAATGCCGACATGAAGGATCGCGAGCGGCAGGAGCACCCTTGGCCGGATGTCCTCTTTTGGCGCAAAGCTGGGGTAAGCGCGTCGAAAGCTGCCTGTCCGTATCCCACCCCTTTGACGCCATCGGCGCACGAGAGTGCCATCAAAGCGGCACGATCGTACTATGGGGCCGCCATTGCCACGGCTCAGTTCCCTCACTTTCGGTGGTAGCTCGGTGGTTGCTCGAACAAAAAAGAAAGGCCGCCCGAAGGCGGCCTCTATATAAGTCCTTGATTTCCTTTGGAAATCTGGAGCGGGCGATGGGATTCGAACCCACGACCCTAACCTTGGCAAGGTTATGCTCTACCCCTGAGCTACACCCGCGCTCCATGTCGCTGCCCTTGGCAGGGCGGTGACGCGCGCCTATATGCCCAATCGCCGGACCGATTGCAACCCAGTTTTTCCTGGCGCCGTCATCTTCTCTCGCGCCTGTGGGAAAGAAGGCTTGCCACCGGCGGCCCGCTGGGCCCAAAAAGGCCGCATAGAACAAGAACCGAACACGACCGAGAGCCGCTAGCGATGACTGTTTCCCTCAATGGCGCCCCAGCAGCCGCGCCCAATCCCGCCGACCTCGTCCGTGATGGCAGCGATGCCGGCTTCAAGGCCGATGTTATCGACGCCTCCGCCGAGGTGCCGGTGCTGGTCGATTTTTGGGCCCCCTGGTGCGGTCCTTGCAGGCAGCTCGGCCCGGCCATTGAAAAGATCGTGGCCGAGAAGGCCGGGCAGATTCGTCTGGTCAAGATCAATATCGACGAACATCCCCAGATCGCCGGGCAATTGGGCGTACAATCCATTCCGGCGGTCTTCGCCTTTGCCGGCGGCCGTCCGGTCGATGGCTTTATGGGCGCCATGCCGGAGGGCGAGGTGCGCCGCTTTGCCGAGCGGGTGATTGCGGCCGCGGGCGCGCCGGAGCCGGCAGCCGATTCTCTCGAAGGTCAGATTGCCGAGGCTCTCGACATGGCCAATGCGGCGCGCGATGCGGGCGAGCTGGGCCAGGCCGCGCAGATTTATGGCATGATCCTGCAGCGCGTGCCCGACCACGCCGAAGCCCTGATCGGGCTGGCCGGGGCCTATATGGGCGCCGAGGAGATCGATCAGGCCAAGGCCACTCTCGATCTGCTGCCCGAAGACCAGCGCAGCGGCGATGCTTATCTGGCCTTAACCAATGCCATTCGCCTGCGGGAAGAGGCGGCCGGGCTGTCCGAGGCGTCGGCGCTGGAAGCGGCCGTCGCCGCCGACCCCGACAATCATCAGGCGCGCTTCGAGCTGGCGCTCGTTCTCAATGCCGAGGGCAAGAGGCTGGAGGCAGCCGAAGCGCTGGTGGCGATCATCAGGCGCGATCGCGCCTGGAACGAGGACGGCGCCCGCAAGAAGCTGCTGGAACTCCTCGAAGCCTGGGGGCCCAAGGACCCCGCCACGCTCAAGGGCCGGCGCCTACTCTCGACGGCCCTGTTCTCATAAGGCCGGTAATGTCCAAACGTCCCAGCCAGCCATCCGAAGTCCCGAGCCGGGTTCCGCTCTTTCCCTTGAGCGGGGCATTGCTCCTGCCGTTTTCGCATCGGCCGCTCAATATTTTCGAAGCGCGCTATATCGACATGGTCGACGCGGTCCTGGGCGGCGATCGGCTGATCGGGCTCATTCAACCCGAAAATATCTCCGAAGAAAGCCCCAAAGACGCCGCGCCATTACAGGATATCGGCTGCCTGGGCCGCATTACCCATTTCGAGGAAAGTGGCGATGGGCGCTATTTCATCATCCTCGAAGGGGTCACCCGCTTTCGGCTGGTGCAGGAGCTGGAGACCTCCACTTCCTTCCGCCAGGCTGAAATCAGCGTGGATGATTTCGCCGGCGATTTTACCCGCAATTTCGGTGAGGCGGAGGTCGATCGCCGCCGTTTTGTGCGGATGATGCGCGATTATGCCGAATTCGCCAATATCGATCTCAACTGGGAGGAGATCGAGAATACCGGCACCGCCGATCTGGTCAATTTCTGCTGCATGGTCTCGCCCTATGGCGCGGCGGAAAAGCAGGTTCTGCTGGAGGCGCCGACATTGGAGGCGCGGGCCGAAACCCTGATTGCCATGACCGAATATGAAATGGCGCGGGGCACCGCCGCGCCGCTCAATTAATGACCGGGGCCGAAAACCGCCGGCACAAGCTTGATCCGCTTGTGCTTGAAATGCTGGTCTGTCCGCTGACCAAGACCAGACTGACGCTGTCGGCGGACCGAACCGAACTGGTCTCGATCGCGGCCCGTCTGGCCTTTCCCATTACCAGCGGCGTACCGCTGCTCAGCCTGGAAGAAGCGCGTCCTATCGATCCCGACGAATTGGCGCGGATCACGCATCGGCTGCATTAGCGGCGCTATATCGGCAAGCCGTTGAGCAGGCGCGGCCCGGACGTCGCCGAGGCGGCGCGGATCAACGCCGATTTGACCGGGCCGGCGCGGTCCACCAGACCCAGCCCGAAATCGCGCAGGGCCCGGATTGGTGCGGCATCGTTGGAAAACAATCGGTTCATCCCGTCGGTGACCAGGGCCATGGCCGCGGTATCGAGCCGACGCCAGGACTGGTAGCGTTCCAGAATATCGGTGCCACCATGGTCGAGCCCCAATCGCATGGCCTCCACCACCACTTCCGTCAGCGCCGCCACGTCTTTCAGGCCCAGATTGAGGCCTTGCCCGGCGACCGGATGCACGACATGGGCTGCGTCTCCGACCAGCGCCAGGCGCGGCCCGACAAAGCTGCGCGCCAATTGCAGCCGCAGGGGAAAGCCCATCAGCTTGTCTTCCAGCGTGACCGCGCCCAGGGTTGATCCCATCACGGCTTCGATTTCCATGCCGAGCTCTTCCGCCTCCATGGCGAGAAAGCGCGGAGCGCTCGCCGCCGCTTCGGCCCAGACCAGCGAGGAGCGATTGCCGGGCAGCGGCAGGCTGGCAAAGGGGCCGGCGGGGCGGAAATGCTCATAGGCGATGCCCTCATGTGGCATTTCATGGGCAATCGTCGCCACCAGCCCGATCTGCCGGTAATCATGCGCGAACGTGCCGATATTGGCGCGCTGGCGCAGACCCGATTGCGCGCCATCCGCCGCGATGATGAGCGGCGCCGCAAGCGTCCTGCCATCGGTCAATATCAACTGCGCCAATGCCCCGGCGCCGCTCCAGCCGGCGATTTCGGCAGGCGCCACCATCTCGAACAGGCCTTCGGTGTGCTTGAGCAGGGTGGCGCCGCTCGCCTGATTGGGCACCATATGGGCAAAGGGCTCGCCCGGTGCCACCTCGCCGTCGAATTGCAGCAGCAGGGGCCGCGTCAGATCGCCCGAGCCGGAATCGGTAATGCGCATCGCCGCTATGGGCTGGGAATGCGCCTCCATTTCCTGCCAGACGCCGAGGGTCTCGAAGAGGCGGCGTACACCGGCGGCGATGGCCGAGGCTCGATTGTCGCGCGGCATACCCAATGGTCGCCGATCCACCAGCGCCAGCCTGATGCCGGGCGCCGAACGTGCCAGCGTCAGCACCAGTGTCAGCCCGACCGGGCCGGCCCCGACGATGATGACGTCAAATCGCGCCGTCGGCGTCTTGTTCATGGCGGCACTCCTTCATGGCCCCGTTTTCCGCCCGGATGACGACGAAAGCAAGTGTACGGCTTGCCGCGGATCGCTTGCGCAAAAATTGTGCGATTTTTCAAAAATGCACGTCGATTATGCATGGCCTGCTCTGACACAGACTAGGTCCGGGAGCACCGGCTTCTCGAAGTTATTGTTCAATAAGGCTTTTTATCGATCCGGGCCCGTCTGGCACAGCTCTTGAATCTGGTCTTGCTGTCTATCAAGGCAAGACAAGAAAGGGGCTGCCATGAAACTGGTGGTTGCGATCATCAAACCCTCCCGGCTCGAAGAAGTGCGGCAGGCGCTTAATTCGCTCGACGTGCACGGCATGACCGTCACCGAGGCGAAAGGCTACGGCCGGCAAAAAGGTCATTCCGAAATCTATCGCGGCACGGAATATGCCGTGCATTTCCTGCCCAAGCTCAAGGTCGAGATCGCTGTCGACGACGACCTCGCCGATTCCGTCAGCATGTCCATTCGCGACGCCGCCCAGACCAGCCGCATCGGCGACGGCAAAATCTTCGTGCTCGACCTGCTTGCCGTCACCCGTATCCGCACCGGCGAAACCGGCGCCGCGGCGCTTTAAGCCGCCTTCCCATTCGGAGCTACATCATGTTGTTCAACACATTAAAAATGCTGGGAAGCGTCGTTTCGGCCTTCCTGTTGCTGGTCTTGCCGGCCTTTGCCCAGGAAATTGCCGCCGAGCTGCCTGTGGCAATCGAGGAAATTGCCGCCATCGATGCCGGTGACACCGCCTGGATGCTCGTTTCCACTATCCTCGTCATTCTCATGGTCATCCCGGGCCTGGCCCTGTTCTATGGCGGCCTGGTTCGTTCCAAGAACATCCTGTCGGTGCTGACCCAGGTTTTTGCCGGCTTCTGCCTTATCGCCCTGCTCTGGGTGACCTATGGCTATTCCCTGGCCTTTGGCGGTCCGGAACAAGGCGGCTTCTCGGCCTTTATCGGTGATTTCTCCAATGTGCTGCTCGGTGCTCTCGGTCCCGAAACCCTCGCCGGCACCATTCCCGAATTGGTCTTTGTCTGCTTCCAGCTGACCTTTGCCTGCATCACCGCTACCCTGATCGTCGGCGGCATTGCCGAGCGCATGAAGTTCGGCGCGGTGATGGCGTTCCTGGCCATCTGGTTCACCTTCTCCTATCTGCCCATGGCGCATATGGTGTGGTCGGGCGCCGGCCTTTTGTTCAATATGGGTGCGCTCGATTTTGCCGGCGGCACCGTGGTGCATATCAATTCAGGTGTCGCAGCCTTGATTGCCGCCATCGTGCTTGGCCCCCGCCTCGGCTATTTGAAGGAGCCGATCGCCCCGCATAACCTGGTCTTCGTCTTTATCGGCGCGAGCCTGCTCTGGGTTGGCTGGTTCGGTTTCAATGCCGGCTCGGCCCTGGCTGCGGACGGCGTTGCCGCCCAGGCCTTTCTCAACACCATCACCGCCCCCGCTGCCGCCGCCCTGGCCTGGGCCCTGGGCGAGCGAATCACCCGCGGCCATGCCTCGGCTCTGGGCGCGTTTTCCGGCGCGGTGGCCGGTCTGGTCGCGATCACGCCGGCGGCGGGTTTCTCCGGCACGCTCTGCGCCATCATCCTGGGTGCCATCGCCGGCCTGGTGTGCCTCTGGGCTGTGGTCAGCCTCAAGCCAAAGCTGAAATATGACGACAGTCTCGACGTCTTCGGCATCCATGGCATTGGCGGCATCGTCGGCGCCATCGGCACCGGCATCGTCGCCGATCCGGCCTTGGGCGGGTTCGGCGCCGAGGGCTATGTCATGAGCGGCCAATTGGTCACGCAGGTTCTGGCGGTATCGGTCGCCATCGTCTGGTCGGCGGCCGTGACCTTCATGGCGCTATGGATCGTCCGCATCCTGTTCGGCGGTCTCCGGGTTTCCGACACGGCGGAAAGCGATGGCCTCGATCTCTCGACCCATGGCGAACGCGCCTACAATTGAACCGATCTCGGGCGGCGATATCGCCGCCCGCATCCGGCCGGCCCCGGCAGCGGCAGCGGCGATGGTTAGCACGCGATTAACTACACCAAGCTAGCATGGCGGCATTCGGCCCACTCTGATGGTTTGCGGGCCGGCAACGAGTAATGCGTGTCCATGTCCAGCCATCCCGTCCCCATGATCGACGATATCCGCCCCGCGCCCTCGCGTAGCCGCGGCCGCAATTCCGGCAAAAGCGCCAAGGCGCCGATGCCGCCACCGGCCATCGCCATCCGCATTCCGCTGCGCTTGGCGGGCCTGCTGCTTCTGGCGCTCTGCGCGGTGCTGCTGGCTTCGCTCGCCTCCTGGTCGGTGGACGATCCCTCCCTGTCGCTGGCCACGAGCAAGAGCCCGGCGAATTGGCTGGGCTATCCGGGCGCCGTAATCGCCGATCTGGTCTTCCAGTTCCTGGGCCTCGCCGGCCTGGTCATGGTCGCGCCGCTGGCGCTGTGGGGCTGGGCCATGTCGCGGCGCTATGCCGTGACCCATATGGGCCTGCGCCTGGGCGCCTGGCTGGGCGCGGTCCTATTGTTCGCCGGGGTCTTTTCCTTCATTGAAATGCCGCAAAGCTGGCCCCTGCCCACCGGGCTCGGTGGCCTTGCCGGCATGATATTCTCCACCCTGGCATCGATGATCGCCGGGGACGATCCGCAGCCGGTGACCTCGATCCTCTTTGCCATCATCCTGGCGGCCCCGGCCCTGGCGCTGCTCTGGATCGCCATGGGGCTTGGCGCCGCCGTTCCGGTCAGGCAGCACAGGCCCGCAAGCGGCCGAAAGGCCGAAGAGGCGCCGGAAAGCGAGCCCAATCCCCTGCTGGAAGTGGCGATGGGTGCAGTGGTCCATATGGGCTATTCGCTGCGCACCGCCTTCCGCCGCGCCCGCGCCGCGCACCAGGAACGCCGCGCCGCCGAGGCCATGGACGATTTCGACCAGGCCGAGCCGACCCTGCATGGCGGCGGGCCCGAAGTGGTTTTTGACCGCGAGCCGCATGCAACAACATCGCAGCGCCGCATCCATTCCCCGGCCCCGCTGGTCCAACCCAGCTTCGCCGGCAGCGACCGCATCATGGCGCAGCCCGATTATGACGACACCGCCATCGATTATCCCGATGAGGGAGAGGATGAAAACCTGCCCTTCGTGCCGGATGCGCCCATGCCGGCCCGCACCCAGCGCGGCGATTCGCGTTTCCACCCGGTCGATCCGGCGGCGCCGCGCGTCGCCGTGACCGCGCCGGCGCCCCGCCCTGCTCCGGGACAGCGCGTATTCCGTGAAGCGCAGGGCTCCTTGCTGGACGAGCCGGCAAGCTTCGATCTGCCGGAATTGAGCCTGCTGGCCGAACCCAAACGGTCCGGCCCCTCGGCCGAGCATGCTCCCGCGCGGCTGGAGGCAATGGCGCGCCAGCTCGAAGCCGTGCTCCAGGACTTCGGGGTCAAGGGCGACATTATCAATGTCCGCCCCGGCCCGGTGGTGACGCTGTTCGAGCTGGAGCCGGCTCCGGGCATCAAATCCTCCCGCGTCATCTCCCTGGCCGACGACATTGCCCGCTCAATGAGCGCCATTTCCGCCCGCGTCGCGGTGGTGCCGGGCCGCAATGCCATCGGTATCGAATTGCCGAATCAGAGCCGCGAAACCGTCTATTTCCGCGAAATGCTCGCCTCTTCCGATTTCGAGAAGATGAAGGGCAAGCTGCCGATCTGCCTGGGCAAGACCATTGGCGGCGAGCCGGTGATCGCCGACCTGGCGCGCATGCCGCATCTGCTCATCGCCGGCACCACCGGTTCGGGCAAGTCGGTGGGCATCAATACCTTCATTCTCTCGCTGCTCTACCAGATGACCCCCGAGCAGTGCCGCATGATCATGATCGACCCCAAAATGCTGGAACTCTCGATCTATGACGGCATTCCGCACCTGCTGACCCCGGTGGTCACCGACCCGCAAAAGGCGGTGGTGGCGCTCAAATGGGCGGTGCGCGAAATGGAAGACCGCTATCGCAAGATGAGCAAGATCGGGGTGCGCAATATCGACGGCTTCAACCAGCGGGTCGCCGAAGCCGCCAAGGAAGGCCGCACCATTACCCGCACCGTACAGACCGGTTTCGACCGCGAGACCGGCGAGGCGATCTTCGAAAGCGAAGAATTCGATCTCGAGCCCTTGCCCTATATCGTCGTCATCGTCGACGAAATGGCGGACCTGATGATGGTGGCCGGCAAGGACATCGAAGGCGCCATCCAGCGCCTGGCGCAGATGGCCCGCGCCGCCGGCATCCACATGGTCACCGCCACCCAGCGGCCCTCGGTCGACGTCATCACCGGCACGATCAAGGCCAATTTCCCCACCCGCATCTCCTTCATGGTGACGTCCAAGATCGACAGCCGCACCATTCTTGGCGAGCAGGGCGCCGAGCAATTGCTGGGCAATGGCGACATGCTCTATATGGCGTCGGGCGGCCGCACCAAGCGCCTGCACGGCGCCTTCGTCTCCGATGCCGAGGTGGAAGCGGTGGTCGCTCACCTCAAGAGCCAGGGCAGCCCGGATTATCTCGACAACATCACCGAGGAGGCCGAGGACGGCGCCTTCGGCGAAGGAGGCGGCGATGACGGCTATGCCGGCTCGGGCGATGAGCTCTACGACAAGGCCGTCCATGTCGTTCTCACCGACAAGAAGGCATCCACCTCCTATGTGCAGCGGCGCCTGGGCGTCGGCTATAACAAGGCGGCGACCCTGATCGAGCGCATGGAAAGCGAAGGCGTCATCAGCGCGGCAAACCATGCCGGCAAACGCGAAATCCTGGTCGGCAACAATGCGGATGGCTATTAGGGGACGGGCGGAACTTTCCACCTCTTGCCGCAATTGCTGCCTAGATTAGCGTTCATCGAAAGCCCGCGAGGATGTCCCGCCCATGATTCGACGCCATGCCCTGATGCTCGGTATCGCCGCCGCCTTGGCGCCCGCTTTGCCTGTCCTGGCGCTGGATCGCGCCCTGACGCCCGAAGAGCAGCAATTGATCGCCGAGATCAACGCCCATAATTCCGCGATCCGCACCATGGTGGGGCGGTTCCTGCAGATCGACAGCCAGGGCGGGCGCACCGAAGGGACCTTTTTTCTCCAGCGCCCGGACAAGATCACCTTCCGCTACGCGCCGCCCAGCCGCGAGGAAATCGTCTCCCAGGGTCGCGGCTTCTACGTGCTCGACCGGCGCGAGGAGACCTATTACGCCTATCCGCAGGATTCGATTCCGCTGCGCCAGTTCCTGGGCAGCAGCATCGACCTGCTCAACGCCAATGTGGTCGATGTGACCACGTCCGACGGCTATATCAGCATCACGGTGATCGACAATACGGTTGCCGGCACCGTGCAGGTCTCGCTGATCTTTGACGTCGACACCAAGGACCTGGCGCAATGGACCCTGGTGGAACCTTCGGGGTCCGAGCTCACCTTCTCGCTCTATGACGTGCAGCAGGACGTGGAGATTCCGCCGGCCTTCTTCTCCATCCCCTCGACCTATACGAGCCGCGAGCCGGGCTCCTAAAGCCCGAAAACCAGGATAGCGATCAGCCCGGCGCCGCCCACGGCGATCCGCCACCAGGCGAAGGGGGCGAAGCCGTGGCGCGAGACGAAGTCGAGCAGGTAGCGGACCACCAGCGCGCCGACCACGAAGGCGGCGGCAAAGCCCACGGCGATATTGAGCCCGAGGCTCATATCGATGAGGTCGCGGCTCTTGTAGAGATCGTAGCCGAAGGCGCCGATCATGATCGGCAGGGCGATGAAGAAGGTGAATTCGGCGGCCGAACGCTTGGAGGCGCCGAACAGCATGGCGCCGACCACGGTGGAGCCGGAGCGCGACACGCCCGGAATGAGGCTCAGCATCTGGAACAGCCCGACGATCAGCGCCAGGTGCCAGGGAAAGACATAGATGTCGTCATAGCGGACCTGCTTGGGCATGCGGTCGACGATCAGCAGCACCACGCCGCCGATCAGCAGCGAAATGCAGATCACCAGCGGGGATTCGTAGATTACCTGCTGAATATATTCGCGGAACAGCACCCCGACGATCACGGCGGGAAGCGAGGCGAGGATCACCGCCAGGGCAAAGTGCCACGCATAGGCCTTGCCGGTCAGCGCATCGCGGATGAGCATGCCCAATTTAGCGAAGTAGACGGTGATGACCGCCAGGATCGCCCCGAGCTGGATCAGCACGATGAAGGTCGCCGGCTGGCTGAGACCGAAGAAATGACCGGCCAGCAACAGGTGTCCGGTGGAGCTGACCGGCAGGAATTCGGTAAGCCCTTCGAGAATTCCCAGCACCAGGGGCACAAAAAGACCTTGATCGGCGTTCATCTGATCCCCTAACTCGTTTCATGGGCCGCTTCGCCCATCCTTTAGCTGTGTTCGCTATCAGCGCCAAGCCGAAGGATATAGAGCAGGTCCGCGTCAACCAGAGCGTCGTTCATGCCCAGCCTCGTGCATTATCCCCTCGATCCCGCCTCCCGCCTCATCCGGCTGATGTGCGCCGAATATGGCGTGCCGCTGGACCTGGAGGAGATCAAGCCCTGGCTGCGCGAGGAAGCCCTGCTGGAACTCAATCCCGCCGCCACCCTGCCCATTCTCTTCTTCGATTCCGGAGAAGCGGTGATCGGCATCATGGCGACGATCCATGCGGTGGAGGATTTCTATACGCCCGACGCGGTGGGCGGATTGTTTCCAGCCGATCCGCTGGCGCGGGCCGAGATGTGGCGGCTGGTGGAATGGGTGCTGATCAAGCTCAATGAAGAGGTAACCCGTTATCTCATCGAGGAAAAAATTGCCAAGCGCGATATACGCGGCGCCACCCCCGAGCCCTCGGTGCTGCGGGCGGCCAAGGCCAATCTGGGCGAGCACCTGCTCTATTTCAACTGGCTCCTGGCCAGCCGCAACTGGCTGGGCGGCGACGAGCTGACCCTGGCCGATTTCGCCCTCGCCGCGCATTTCGCCACCCTGGATTATATGGGCGATGTCGATTGGTCCAAAGTGCCGGTCGAAACCCGCGACTGGTATTCGCGCCTCAAATCGCGCCCGGCCTTCCGCACCCTGCTCAATGACCGCGTCGTCGCCATGCCGCCCTCCAAGGGCTATGCGGACCTCGATTTCTAGGCGTTGCCACCGGGGTCGTCCCCGCGAAAGCGGGGGCCTCGGTTTGCGACTTTGCGGCCTTGCACCTAAACAGGGGTTCCCGCTTTCGTGGGAATGACCCGGATGAAGGTTGCAGGCTCCATCTTGCTTGACCCGCAAAAACTTGTTGCCGAGCTCAAGGTCCGCGCCGAGGCGCTGGGCTTCGATGCCTTCGGCATCGCCCGGGCCGATGCGCGGCCCGATCTGCCGGACAAGCTGGCCCATGCCCTGGCCGAGGACTGGCATGCGGGCATGGACTGGATGGCGGAGACCGAGGAACGGCGCGGCGATCCGCAGCGGCTCTGGGATCAGGCGCACTCCGTAATTCTACTTGGGGTGAACTACGGACCCGAAACCGATTCCATGCGCCTGCTGGCGGAAAAGGATATCGGCATCATCTCCGCCTATGCGCGCAATCGCGATTATCACGATATCATCAAGGGGCGGCTGAAGGAATTGGCGGGCCTGTTGGCGCGGCGGAGCGGAGCGGATGTCAAAGTCTTCGTCGATACCGCCCCCCTGATGGAAAAACCCCTGGCCGAAGCCGCCGGCCTGGGCTGGCAGGGCAAGCATTCGGTGCTGGTCAGCCGGGCCTTCGGCTCCTGGCTGTTTCTGGGCGCCATTCTGACCTCGGCCGAACTGCCCGTGGATAAGCCGCATGTGGAAAGCTGCGGCTCCTGCACAAAGTGCCTCGATATCTGCCCCACCAATGCCTTTCCGGCGCCGTTCCGGCTGGATGCGCGAAAGTGCCTGGCCTATTACTCCGTTGAACATAAAGGGCAAATTCCGCGCGAATTCCGCGCGCCCATGGGCAATCGCATCTATGGCTGCGACGATTGCCTGGCCGTCTGCCCCTGGAACAAGTTCGCCTCTATCAGCCGCGAGGCCAAATTGCGCAGCCGGGCCGAATTCGAGCGGCCGGCCCTGGCCGAATTGGCGCAATTGGACGATGCCGGGTTCCGGGCGCTGTTTTCCGGCTCGCCGGTCAAGCGTATCGGCCATAGCCGGTTCATCCGCAACGTCCTGATCGGCATAGGAAATTCTGGAAATGCCGACCTACTGCCCGCTATTCTGGCGCGGCTCGACGATGCCTCGCCCTTGGTGCGCGGCGCCGCCATCTGGGCGCTGCGGCGGCTCGATCCGGCGCGGGCCGAGGCGATAAAACTGGACAGATCGGGGCGCGAAAGCGATAGCGATGTGCGGGCGGAATGGGACGGACCGGTCTGATGCGGGCTTTATTTTTCGGGTTGGGATTTTCGGCGCAGAGCAGCGCGCGTTTCATGCACGAAAGCGGCCAATTCGTTAACACATTGGGAACGGTGAGGACCGCCGATAAGGCCAATTCGTTAGCGGATCGCTATCATCGGACCCTGATTTTCGACGGCAAGATGCCGGGGCCGGCAGTGGGTCCGGCCCTGAAATCAGGCATGACGCATGTGATCATGTCGATCGCCCCGGATGCGGATGGCGATCCGGTGCTGCGCCAGCATCGGGCGGACCTGGATGCGGCCGCCGATCTGCAATGGCTGTGCTATTATTCCACTATCGGGGTCTATGGGGATTTCGGCGGCGAATGGATCGATGAGCGCGCGCCGCTGGTGCCGCGCAATATGCGCTCCGACCTGCGGGTGCTGGCCGAACGGCAATGGCGCGATTACGCGGCGGCGCGCGGCGTGCCGCTCTGCATCCTGCGGCTGGCCGGCATTTACGGGCCGGGGCGGTCGACATTCGACAAATTGCGCCAGGGCACGGCGCGGCGCATCGTCAAGCCCGGCCAGGTCTTCAACCGCATCCATGTCGCCGATATTGGCCGGGTGACCGGCCTGGCGGCGGCCAACAGGCTGGCAGGAACCTTCAATCTCGCCGATGACGAACCGGCGCCGCCCCAGGACGTGATCGCCCATGCCGCCGGCATGATCGGCATGGCTGTGCCCCCGGACCTGCCCTTCGACACGGCGGAGATGACGCCGATGCAGCGCAGCTTTTATCGCGACAACAAGCGGGTGAGCAATGGCGCCATCAAGCAGGCGCTGGGGATCGAGCTGCTCTATCCCGATTACCGCGCCGGCCTCGCCCAGATCCGGGACAGTGAACGATGAGCATCCAGCCCGCCAAATCCGCGCCCCAGCCCGTGGTCCTCCAAGGCCGTTATGTGCGGCTCGAACCTGTCGCCGCCCATCACGCCGCCGATCTCTTCGCCATTTCCGCAGGCGCGGCGGCGGCGGAACGCTATCGCTGGCTGCCGAGCCATCCGCCGGCCAATATCGGCGAGGTCGAAGACTGGATCGCCGCGGTGCAGGACGGAGCGGATCGCTATGTCGCGGTCATCGATCAGGCCAGCGGCCGCGCCGTCGGCCGGCAGGGCTGGCTGCGCGTCTTTCCGCATAACGCCTCCATCGAGATCGGCGGTATCTATTGGGGCCTGCCCATGGCGCGCTCGCCGCTGGCCACGGAGGCCTTCTATCTGTTCGCCCGCCACGCCTTCGACGATCTGGGCTATCGGCGCCTCGAATGGAAATGCAACAATCGCAATGAACCGTCCAAGGCCGCCGCGACCCGTTTCGGCTTCCGCTTCGAAGGATTGTTCCGCCAGGACATGATCGTCAAGGGCGAGAACCGCGACACCGCCTGGTTCTCGATCATCGACAGCGAATGGACGGCGCTGCGCGGCGAATTCGAACGCTGGCTGGCACCGGACAATTTCGACGCCGAAGGAAGGCAGCGGACCAGATTGGCGGTCCGGTAAGAGGAAACCGCGGTCCCCGCCTGCGCGGGGATGACGCGGTAATTTTCCGGTGGCTGGCAGTTTGTTGACGGGCCCCCAATATTGCACCAAAGTCATTCCCGCGAAAGCGGGAACCTCTGTTTAGAGGGGGGCGATGGGACCACAATATTTTGTTTATATCCTCGCCAGTCGTAAATATGGCGCGCTTTATATTGGTGTAACGAGTGATCTCGCCGGGCGGGTTTACATCCATCGCGAAGAGCTGGTGCCGGGCCACACCAGCCGCTACCACATCCATCACTTGGTCTATTTCGAAATTTTCGAGGACGCCGAGAACGCCATCCTGCGCGAGAAGCGGCTGAAGAAATGGCGGCGGGCCTGGAAGATCGCGTTGATTGAGACCGCCAATCCCCGATGGGTCGATCTCTATCCCACCATTGCGGGCGCTTGAACCGCGGTCCCCGCCTGCGCAGGGATGGGGCGCCGCTAAATCATGCCCAGCACCGCCGCGCGCAATCGCTGCAAATCTTCGTCCCGGCTCAGGCGGTGATCGCCATCGGGGATCAGTGTGAAGGTGACGGGGTCGTGCAGGATATGGGTGAGCAGGCGCTGGGCATGGGCTGCCGGAACGTCCGGGTCCTGGCCGCCCTGCAGGATATGCACCGGGCAGCCGGTTTCGATCACCGAGCCCAGCAATTGGTGCCGGGCGCCGTCGGCGATGAAATTGCTGGTATAGCGATAGAGCCCGTCGCCATAGCGGCTTTGGCGCTCGAAATAGCCCTGCCGGTCGAGGTCGCGCTGCTGGTCCGGGGTCATGCGGGCCGGCAATAGGGTAGAGGTGGCGTCCACCGCCGGGGCGATCAGCACCAGCCCTTTGAGCGGCTTGCCCTTGGCCAATTGGCGGCGCGCCAGCAACAGGCCGATCCAGCCGCCCATCGACGAGCCGCAGACGATCTGCGGGCCATGGGTGCGGGCGAGGACCGCTTCGGCCTCTTCCAGCCAGCGGCTGATGGTGCCGTCATCGAAATGCCCGCCCGACTGGCCGTCGCCGGAATAATCGAAACGGGTGACCGCCAGGCCCTTTTCGGCGCCCAGGGCATCGAGCGACATGGCCTTGGCGCCGCTCATCACCGAACGGAAGCCGTTGAGCCAGAACAGGCCGGGCGCCGCGCCGGAGCGCTGCTCCACCGCGATGTCGCGGGCCTCGAATCCGGCGCCGAGGGTGAGACGAAATCGATTGAGGGAACTCATGGGCGGATTCTGACTTTTCTTTTCTGCGGAAGTGCTGCGTCTCTGCGGCGCAACAGCGAAGAAATCGCTGGTTGCGCCAGTTGACTTTGCGCCCCGCTAGCACGATTTTAGAGCCGATTTCATCCCCTGGTATCAATAGCATAAGGAAAGCTTGCCATTCGCCGTCCCATGAGACCCGTTGCGCCCCA
The DNA here is from genome assembly GCF_030285925.1 of Devosia sp. YIM 151766. Classification (NCBI taxonomy): domain Bacteria; kingdom Pseudomonadati; phylum Pseudomonadota; class Alphaproteobacteria; order Hyphomicrobiales; family Devosiaceae; genus Devosia; species Devosia sp. YIM 151766. Next base: position 3,272,252 of record NZ_CP127251.1, read on the forward strand.
GAAAGATGGGCCGCTTGCCAACGAGGACATCACCAGCCCCGACGTTCAACTCATTGATGCAGAAGGTGAAAACCGCGGCATTGTAGGAACGCGTGAGGCGCTGGCCGAAGCGCAGGAAGCCGGGCTCGACCTGGTTCTGATCGCCGCCAATTCCAATCCGCCCGTGGCCAAGATGCTCGATCTCGGGCGCTACAAATATGCCGCCCAGAAGAAGGCGGCCGAAACGCGCAAGAAACAGAAGGTCATCGAGGTCAAGGAAGTTCAGATGCGTCCGAACATCGATGACCACGATTACGAGACCAAGATGAAGGCCGTGCATCGGTTCCTCGGCGAGGGTGACCGGGTCAAGGTGACGCTGCGGTTCCGCGGCCGCGAAATGGCGCACCAGGAACTGGGCCTGCAATTGCTGCTCAAGGTCCGGGAACAGACCGAAACCATCGCCAAGGTGGAAAGCCAGCCGCGCTCGGAAGGCCGCCAGATGGTCATGGTGCTGGCCCCCAGGTAAACGCCGGGCAACACAATGTTTGAAGAAGCGGGCCGCATGGCCCGCTTTTTTGTTGGGTGTCCGCGCGCGGAGCTCAGGGTGAGCCGGCTGCGCTTTTGACGCAATCGGCGCCTCACCCCGCTCGTCACCCTCGCGCTTGACGCGAGGGTTCTTTGTTTGTGGACCTGCCGCAAGAGCCCTCGCGTTTGACGCGAGGGCTCTCGCGATGCCGGTAACGCCCTCGCGTCAAGCGCGAGGGTGACGAGTGGGGGGCGGGGGAGACGCCGATTCCGTCAAAGCCGGAAGGGCTTCAGGCTTTCAGAACCGCGTCGACCTCTGCTTTGGTGGGAATCGCCGGCTGGGCGCCCGGTTTGAGGCAGGCGAGGCTGCCGGCCGTTGCGGCGCGGCGCAGGGCCTGTTCGAGCCCGAGCCCGGCATCGAGCGCGGCGGCGAGATAGCCGCAGAAGGTGTCGCCGGCGCCTACCGTGTCGACGGGCTCGACCTTGTGGGCTGGCACGGCCAGCGCGCCATCGGGGGTGACGGCCCGGGCGCCATCGGGGCCGAGGGTGACGACGATGGTGCGGCCGGTCTGCCGCACCCAATCGGCCATGGCCGCGTCCAGCTCGGCGATCGGCCGGCCGGAGAGCAGCGAGAATTCGGTCTCATTGGCGATGACGATATCAGCGAGCGGCGCCAGTTCGGCGGTGTCGGCCAGGTAGGGGGCGGTATTGAGCACGCTGCGCGCCCCCCTTTCCCGCGCGATTTCCAGCGCCCGGCGGGTCGCGGTCTGCGGCACTTCCTGCTGGACCAGAAGAATATCGTCGGCGCCGAGATTTTTAAGGCCGGTTTCGGCGTCCGCGGCGCTGAGCGTGCCATTGGCGCCGGGAAGGATGGCGATGACGTTCTCGCCCTGCTCGTCGACGAAGATCATGGCGATGCCGGTGGCGGCCTCGGCCCTGCGGAGCTGGGAGAGGTCGACGCCGCCCTCGTCGAGCAGCCGCGTCGCCAGGGCGGCGAAGGCGTCGTCGCCCACCGCCGAGACATGCAGCACCTCGGCGCCGGCGCGCCGCGCCGCCAGCGCCTGATTGGCGCCCTTGCCGCCCGGGGCCATGGAAAAGGTGCCGCCCGCCACGGTTTCACCCGGCTGGGGCAGGCGGGTGACGGTACCGATCTGGTCGAGATTGGTGGAGCCGAAAATGGTGATCATTGCGGAAGCGTCTCTATCATGGTCCGGAATCGAGCGGCTGCTCCGGCTCCGGCGCCGGCTCCGGCGCCGGTTCGGCCGGCGGTTCGGCCGGCGGGGGGACCGGGGGCAGGAATTGCGCCAGGGCCGGTTCGAGCCGCTCGTCATTGGGCAAGGTCAGCCCGAATTCCTCGGTCAGCACCGAGCGCAGCGTCTCCATCCGGGTGATCTCGCGCTTTTCGGCGTCCGCCTCGGCCCTCTGCACGGTGAAATCGGCATTATGCAGCTTGAGCCGGCGTCCGCCCGGGGACAGGGCGACGCGCAATTCATGGGTGAACGGGGAGGCGGGGTCGGCGGCGATGGCCTGGTTGAGCAGGGCGATGGCGTCCTCGCTGACCGGATCGAGATTGAAGCTATAGAGGGCGCGCCAATCCTCGCCGATCCTGGCTTCCAGCGTCCAGTCGGGATCGCCGCCGCTGAGGCGGAAGGTCTCGTGCGGCGTTTCCTGCTCCACCCCGGCGCGCAGGCGCAGCGGCGCGGTCAGCGTCAATCCGCCAAAGCCGACATCGGCGATATAATTCTGGCCGTTGACCTCGACCAGCAGCAGCATATGGCTGGGCGGCCGCTCCAGATGGTCGGGATTGTTCCAGATCACCCGGGCGAGGAGCGGACGGGTGGTGTAATCGAGGTCTTCGAGCATGCGCTTGAACAGCAGATTGTGCTCGAAACAATAGCCGCCGCGCTTTTCGGCCAGGAACTTGCGTTCCAGGCTGGGCTGGTCGAGCCGCACCGGCTCGCCCATCAGCGGATTGAGATTTTCAAACGGGATGATCGCGGGATGCAGCGCATGCAGCATTCCCAGAGTCGCCAATGTAGGTGCGATGGAGCCGGCAAAGCCGATTCGCTCGAAATAGGCGTTCAGATTGACCTTTTCAGGCATCGACCACCTTTGCTGCTGTTGAAACCGGCCCCAATATGGGCAAGCCGAAGCGCTTTGTCACGAGCGGCTAATGTCGCGGCGATGCCTGCAAGAGGCTTGACAGATCCGGATCAGGCCGGGGTCTTGCGGACGCGGATCACCACATCGACATGCGCCACTTCCATGCCGGCCGGCGCCGCCGGCAGCGACTTGAAGGCGACCGCCTCGGCGGGAATGTCGATCATCCGCTGCTCTTCTTCCACGAAGAAGTGATGATGGTCCGAAGTGTCGGTGTCGAAATAGGAGCGCGAGGCGTCGATGGCGACTTCGCGCAGCAGCCCGGCTTCATGGAATTGATGCAGGGTATTGTAGATGGTGGCCAGCGAGACATTGACCTTGGCGGTGCCGGCCTCGGCATGCAATTGCTCGGCGCTGACATGGCGGTGCGGGCCGCCGAACAGCAATTCGGCCAGCGCCACCCGCTGGCGGGTCGGGCGGAGCCCGGCCATGCGGAGAACCGCCGTCAGGCAGGGTTTGCGGGACGGAAGGGGCCGGGCGGCAAGGCTGCTTTCGGTCATGGGGCCGGAATGCTCGTCATAGGTCCAAAAATCCAACTTTCCTTATAGTGTCACGCGCTTGCGGAAACAAGTTGCCCCGCCGCCGCAGCCCGCCGCTACCGGCCGGCGCCGCGCCTTTCGGCTGGCTTGACCCCCAAACGGCACCTCTATACGAGACAAAGCTCGATAGAAAGCGGGGACCTTCCATGGCCGAGCGGCAACACGCATTTGGATATGAAGAACTGCTGGCCCATGGCAGAGGCGAACTGCCCGGCCAGATGGACGCCCGCCTGCCGGCGCCGCCCATGCTGATGTTCGATCGCATCACCCATATCGAGGAGAGCGACGGCGCCTATGGCAAGGGCTATGTGGTCGCCGAACTCGATCTCAATCCGGACCTGTGGTTCTTCCAGTGCCATTTTCTCGGCGACCCGGTCATGCCGGGCTGCCTGGGGCTCGATGCGCTCTGGCAGATGACCGGCTTCTTCCTCGGCTGGTCGGGCTCGCCCGGCCGCGGCCGCGCCCTGGGCGGCGAGATCAAGTTCACCGGCCAGGCGACCAATGACAAGAAGCTGCTGGAATACCGCATCGACATCAAGCGGCATATGCGCTCGCCCCTGCCCTTCGGCATCGCCACCGGCACCGTCAAGGCGGATGGCGAGCTCATCTATGTCGCCGAAAATCTCCGGGTCGGCCTCATTCCGGTCGCCGGAACGCAGAAAAACCCCTGACAGGGATGAAATGATCCGAATTTGCACAACATAAGACGAAACGCCTGCCTCAAGGCCCCGAACAAGACTAAGGCGAGGACATTATGAGACGAGTTGTCGTCACCGGCATGGGTATCATTTCCTCGATCGGCAATTCGCTGGACGAGGTCACTGCGAGCCTGCGGGCCGCCAAGCCCGGCATCGTCACGGCGCCAGATTATGCCGAATTGGGTTTCCGCAGCCAGGTCAAGGGCGATCCGGGCCTCGACCCGTTCGAAGTGCTCGACCGCCGCGTCACCCGCTTCATGGGCAAGGGCGCCGCCTGGAACTACCTCGCCATGCAGCAGGCCATCGCCGATGCGGGGCTGGAGGACAGCGACATTTCCAACCCGATGACCGGCATCGTCATGGGCTCGGGCGGCGCTTCCACCCGCACCATCGTCGAGGCGGCGGACGTCACCCGCAAGAATACCAGCCCCAAGCGCATCGGGCCGCTGGCCGTGCCCAAGGCCATGGGCTCGACCGCCTCGGCGACGCTGGCCACCGCCTTCGGCATCAAGGGCATCAACTATTCGATCACCGCCGCCTGCGCCACCTCCAAACATTGCATCGGCAATGCCGCCGAGAACATCATGCTGGGCAAGCAGGACATCGTCTTTGCCGGCGGCCACGAGGACCTCGACTGGACGCTGTCGGACCTGTTCGACGCCATGGGCGCCATGAGTTCGGACTTCAACGACACCCCGGAAAAGGCCTCCCGGGCCTATGACGCGGCGCGCGACGGCTTCGTCATTTCCGGCGGCGCCGGGGTGCTGGTGCTCGAGGAATACGAACACGCCAAGGCGCGCGGCGCCAGGATCTGGGCGGAAGTGGTGGGCTATGGCGCCACTTCCGACGGCCTCGACATGGTCGCGCCCTCGGGCGAAGGGGCCGAGCGCTGCATGCGCATGGCGCTGCAAAACGTCAAGGCGCCCATCGACTACATCAATCCGCACGCCACCTCGACACCGGTGGGGGATCTCAAGGAAATCGAGGCCCTGCGCGCCGTTTTCGGCAATGGCGACAAATGCCCGCCGATCTCGGCCACCAAGTCGCTGACCGGCCATAGCCAGGGCGCGACCGGCGTGCATGAATCGATCTATTCGATCCTGATGATGAAGCACCGCTTCATCGCCGAAAGCGCCAATATCGACGTGCTGGACCCCGCCTTCGAGGACATGCCCATCCTCCGCCAGCGCCGCGACGATGTCGACCTGGCCCATGTGCTGTCCAATTCGTTCGGCTTCGGCGGCACCAATGCGGCGCTGGTGTTCAAGCATCCGGAGGCTTGAGGGGCCGCGACCTCGTGGATCGACAAGCTCGCCATGAGGTCTATGAGCAGTCAACCGGCCTCTCCCAGACCTCACCCTGACCCTTCGACAGGTTCAGGATGTCGAAAGGCGCGGTCGGTCACGCCGTGACATCCCCTCAATAGCTTAATTCCGAAAAACCGCCCTCGCGGCCGTCATAGACCAGCACTCGTCCGATCAGCGGCTTGCCGATGCCGGTGATCAGCTTGATCGCCTCCATGGCCATCAGCGCGCCGATCACCCCGGTGACCGGGCCGAGAATGCCATTGGCTTCGCAGGAGGGCAGGGCATCGTCGCTGGCTTCGGGGGGAAAGAGCGCCTCGTGGCCGGGGCTGCCCAGATGCGGCGCGAAGATCGTGACCTGGCCGGAAAACATCGACACGGCGCCCGAAACCAGCGGCCGGCGCAGGCGCGCGGCGGCGGCGGCGACGCTGCGGCGGGTGGCGAGATTGTCGGTGCCGTCGAGGACCAGATCGTAAGGCGCGAGGATTTCGGCGCCATTGTCCGGGGTGATCAGGGTCGGGAACAGGTCGAGCCGCACATGCGGATTGAGCGCGGCGACGAAACGTCCGGCATTTTCGGCCTTGTTGCGGCCGATATCGTCGCCGGCATGGACGATCTGGCGTTGCAGATTGGAGAGCGAGACGGTGTCGGGATCGGCGATGCCCAGCCGGCCGATGCCGGCGGCGGCGAGATAGGCGATGGCCGGGCTGCCCAGCCCGCCGGCGCCGACGATCAGGACCTTGGCCGCCTTGAGTTTCTGCTGGCCCACGCCGCCCATGCCCTTGAGCACCAGGTGGCGGGCATAGCGGCGGGTCTCTTCCGGCGATAGCGGCGCCTGGCGGCCGGGATCGGTATTGCTAGACGCGCCCGGTCGATCCGAAGCCGCCGGCTCCCCGCTCGGTTTCATCCAATTCGTCTCCCGTAACGAAACGCGGCTGCAGCACCGGCGCCACCACCATCTGGGCGATACGCTCGCCCCGCTCGATGGTAAAGGCTTCCTCGCCCAGATTGATGACGATCACCATGACCTCGCCCCGATAATCGGCGTCGATCGTGCCGGGGGCGTTGAGGACGGCGATGCCGTGCCTGGCCGCCAGGCCGGAGCGCGGCCGGATCTGGGCTTCGTAGCCGACGGGCAGCGCCATGGCAAAGCCGCAGGGCACGATGGCCCGCTTGCCGGGCTGGAGTTCCAGCGGCTCGCCTTCCGGCAGGGCGGCGCGCAGGTCCGCTCCGGCGGCCAGCGCGCTGGCCGCCCTTGGCAATGGCAGGCCCGCGCCATGCGGCAGCCATTTGAGGCGAATGGCGGGGCCGGCCTCGCTCACGGAGCGCGCACCACCGCATAGAGCTCGTCCGGCAGGTCGAGCGTGCCGTTGATGAGATCGAGCATGGGAATGGCCTGGCTGGCGCTCCTTCCATCGGCGGCGCGGTTCATATTGGTATCGACCACTTCGGCGCCGGAGAAGGAGACGGTGATATTGTGGCCCTCGAAAAAGGCGACGACCATCTGCATAGTGTCCTCGTCCAGGTCCTCGTCGAGGCCCATTTCCGCTTTCATGTCCTCGGTCGGCAGCGCAATGCGCACCAGGCCCGGACCGGCTTCGGTGAAGCGCATGCCGCCTTCTTCCTGGCCCAGATCGAGATCGGCGAAGGGGCCCTCCTCGGTCATCGAGCAGGTGGCGCTGCCATCGGCATTCTCGCTCAGCACGCCGTCGTCGCAGAAACCAGACTCGTCGCTGTCCTCGCTCTCGGCCCCCATCTTGACCATGGCATAGAGTTCGGCGCCCATGGTCTGGGTCATGGTGGCGCGCGCCGTGGTCTGGCTGGTAAGCGCCACGTCGATATCGACATCGACGCAGGCGGCGAGGCCCAGGGTCAGCAGGGTGACGCCGGCCAGTTTGCCGAACAGATTGAAATGCATGAAACAGCTCCCTTGTGCGGCCGGGCCGCGATCGGGGGCAATCTAGTGGGAGAAGGGACCGCCCGGCAAGCCGGCGCGCCGAACTATCAGGACGAAATGCCGAGGCGCAGCATCAGGAAGGTCATGGAAGCCAGGGCGAGGATCGCCATGCACAGCGCCAGGATGATCGCATTGCGCATCAACCCGTCGCGCGGGCGGTGCATCATCGCCCGATGCTCCGCCATGGTGAGCTCGGCCTGGGCCAGCAGCGCCGGCACCCAGCCCAGGGCCTCGCCGAAGCGGGTGACATGGCCGGCCAGATCTTCGAGCCGGCCGATCGGCCCCTCCTCGCGCCGCAGCCAGTCGCCGACCACCGGCTCGGCAACGGTCCAGATGTCGAGATCGGGATCGAGATTGCGGGCCACCCCTTCCACCAGCACCATGGATTTCTGCAGCAGCACCAGTTCGGGGCGGGTGTTCATCTCGAACAGGTCGGTGATGGTGAAGAGCTGGCCCAGCACCTTGGCCATGGAGATTTCGGCGGCGGTGCGCCCATGCAGCGGCTCGCCGATGGAGCGGATGGCCAGGGTGAAATCGTCCACCGATTGATGCGGCGGCACATAGCCGATGTCGAAATGACGCTGAGCGACCAGGCGGTAATCGCGGATGATGAAGCCATAAAGGATATCGGCGAGGAAGCGGCGCTCGCTTTTGCCGATACGGCCCATAATGCCGAAATCCACGGCGATGACGTCCCCGGTCCGGGGATCGGCGAACAGATTGCCCGGATGCATGTCGGCATGGAAGAAGCCGTCGCGGATGGCGTGGCGCAGGAAACTCTGCAGCACCTTGGCCGCCAGGGCCTTGCGGTCGATGCCGGCCTTGTCGATGGCCGTGTGCTCGCGGATCGGAATGCCGTCCACCCAGCTGGTGGTCAGCACGTTCTGCGCGATATGGTCCCATTGCACCTGGGGGATGCGGAAGCCGGTATCGTCCTTGATGTTCTCCGCCATTTCGGAAATGGCGGCGGCTTCGAGGCGCAGGTCGAGCTCGAGCCGCATGGAATGGTCGAGCGTGCGCACCACTTCGGTGGGCCGGAGCCGCCGGCTGGCGCGCGAAAAGGTCTCGGCCAGCCGGGCGCCGGCATAGAGCGCCTGGGTATCGGCATGGAAGCGTTCCGAGACGCCGGGCCGCAGCATCTTGACCGCCACCACTTTTGGCATTTCGCCGGGCTGGCGCAGCTTTGCCCGATGCACCTGGGCGATGGAGGCGGCGGCGATCGGCTCGCTGATCTCGGTGAGCTGTTCAGCCTTGACGCCCAGAGCCTCGCTGAGAATGGCGGGCACCAATTTGGGGTCGAAGGGCGGCATCCGGTCCTGCAGGCCCGACAGGTCGGCGGCGGCCTGGGCGCCGACAATGTCGGGCCGGGTGGCCAGGGTCTGGCCGAACTTGACGAAGCTGGGGCCAAGCCGGTGCAGCGCCGCGTTGAGCCGCTCGATGCTGCCGGTCCGGCGCACCGCGCGCCGCTCGACCAGCCGCGCCATGCCGATGCCGAACTTCATCATCGGCGGCAGCGAAGCTTCGGGCAGCACCGAAAAGGCGCCTTCGCGCGCCAGCACCCAGCCGGCATGGATCAGGCGGAAGGTAGACCCCAGACCCATGGGCTTAAATCTTCCAGCCCGAGAACAGGGTGGCGATATTGCCGGTATAGCTCGTATGCTTCACCCGTTTGAACCCGGCCTGGTTCAGCATGGCCGAGAAGGCCGCCGGGTCGGGGAATTTGCGGATCGATTCGACGAAATATTGATAGGGCTGGGCATCGCCGGTGACCAGGCGCCCCATGGGCGGGATGACCCGGTCGGAATAGAGCTTGTAGAAAGCGTGCAATCCCGGCACGTCGACCTGGGAGAATTCGAGCACCAGGATGCGCCCGCCGCGCTTGAGGACGCGATGCGCCTCGTCCAGCGCCTGCTGGATGCGGGGCACGTTGCGGATGCCGAAGGCGATCGTATAGGCGTCGAAACTATTGGCCTCGAAGGGCAATTGCTCGGCATTGGCCGCGACGAATTCCACCTGCGAAGGAAAGCGCCAGCTCCTGGCGCGCTCGGCGCCGACGCGCAGCATGTCCGCATTGATGTCGGAAACCACCACCTGGGCATAGCCCAGCGACGTATTGACGATGCGCTCGCCGATATCGCCGGTGCCCCCGGCCATGTCGAGCACCTTATAGGGCCGCGTCCCGGCGCGGGGCGGCGCCAGTTCGGCCACCATGGCGTCCTTCCACAACCGATGTACGCCGCCGCTCATCAAATCGTTCATCAGGTCGTAGCGCTCGGCCACGTCGTGAAACACTTTGTCGACCAGACCCTGCTTGTCCTCGAGGGCGACGATCTGCTCGCCGAAATGGGTGGTTTGCTGCGACTCGGTCATGGCGGGGCCTCGATAGGCGTGTCTCGGTCGAGCGCACCATATATAAGGCATTGGAAAATGCCCATGGCACAATGCCGCATCGGCGCAAGGAGTTTTGTTCATGCCCGAACTGCCCGAGGTCGAAACCGTCCGCCGGGGCCTCGAGCCCTGGCTCACCGGCGCGACCATCGAAAAGGTGGTGCTCAACCGCCAGGACCTGCGCTTTCCCTTTCCCGCCGGGCTGGTCGAGGCGCTGGAAGGCCAGAGCGTCACCCATGTGCGGCGGCGGGCCAAATATCTGCTGCTGGAATTGTCCAGCGGCAGGTTCGTGCTGAGCCATCTGGGCATGACCGGCTCCTGGCGCTTTGCCGAACATCCCATCGACAAGCCGCCGCGCTATTACGAGCCGGGCACCGCGCCCAAGCACGATCACATGATCTGGACGCTCAACCATCCCGAGCATGGCCGCAGCCACCTGATCTATGCCGATCCGCGCCGCTTCGGCTTCATCGATCTCTGCGACGATCTCGCCGACAGCCCCTATCTGAAGGGCCTGGGCCCCGAGCCCCTGGGCAATGATTTCAGCGCCCGGGGCATGGCCGCGGCCTTTGCCGGCAAGAAGGCGCCGATCAAGGCCGCCCTGCTCGATCAGCGCGTGGTGGCGGGTTTGGGCAATATCTATGTGGCCGAAGCCCTGCACCTCGCCCATATCCTGCCCACAATCGAGGCCCGGACGCTGGTGGACCCGGAGGGCGGGCCCAAGCCGGCCCTGGAGGCGCTGGCCATAGCGGTGCGCGACGTGCTGATCGCCGCCATCGAAGTGGGCGGCTCGACGATCCGCGATTTCCGCAGCGTCGAGGGCGCCGGCTATTTCCAGCACAATTTCGCCGTCTATGACCGGGAGGGCGATCCCTGCCCCACGCCCCTATGTACCGGCATCGTGCAAAGGATCGTGCAATCGGGGCGCTCGACCTTCTTTTGTCCCATATGCCAGAAGGCGCCGTGAATTTCGACCATGGCCCGTTCGGCCGGCCGCGCTCTTGGGATTATTCGATCCGCCCCGCGGCCCAATCGTCCGTCCTGGCGCCGACCAGTTCGGAGATATTGGTCTTGCCGGCCATGCGGATGCCAGCGACGAGGCCGCTTTTGAGCCGGTCGAGCAGATCGAGGCCGCCAAAGACCAGGGCCGAATAGAGTTGGATGGCATTGGCGCCGGCTTCGAACTTGGCCAGGGCGCTTTGCGGCGAATGGATGCCGCCGACGCCGACGATCGGCAGTGTCCCGACGCGCTGGCGCATCTGGGCGAGCCGCCTTGTGGCGAGATTGAACAGCGGCTTGCCGGAGAGTCCGCCGGTCTCGCTGGCGTTTTCGAGGCCCGCCACCGCCTCGCGCGCAACGGTGGTATTGGAGACGATCAAGCCATCGAGGCCGCTGTCGAGAATGACCCGGGCAATGGCATCCATGCCGGCTTCATCGAGATCGGGGGCGATCTTGAGCAGGACCGGCACCCGGATTTTCGCCTTGGCGCGGGCGGCGAGCACCTCGCCGAGCAGGCGGCGCAGGGCCTCGTCGGCCTGAAGATTGCGCAGGCCCGGTGTATTGGGCGAGGAAATATTGACGGTCAGATAATCGGCAAGCTCGGCGAAGCGGGCGACGCCGAGCACGTAATCGGCGACGAAATCCGTGCTGTCCTTGTTGGCGCCGATATTGACGCCGAGGGCGGCGGGAACCCGCAGGCCTTGCAGCCGTTCGAAGGCGGCTTCGTGGCCGTCATTGTTGAAACCCATGCGGTTGATGACGCCTTCGGCCCCGGCGACGCGGAACAGGCGCGGCTTGGGATTGCCCGCTTGCGGGCGCGGGGTGACGGTGCCGATCTCGACCATGCCGAAGCCCATCAGCGCCAGGGGCCGGGGCACTTCGGCATTCTTGTCGAAGCCGGCGGCCATGCCGAGCGGATTGGTCAGGTCGAGGCCGCACAGGCTGGTAGCCAGTTCCGGCGGGTCCTGGTGGTCCTGCCGGGGCGCCAGGCCCAGCCGCAGTGCGGCGATGGTGGCGCCGTGGGCGGTTTCGGGGTCCATGCGCAGCAGCGCATCGCGGGTGAGACCGGCGAGGCCGGCATGGCGCAATAGCGGCGAAAAGGCGGAAAAGATCATCGAACGGCCTCCGGCAGCACGCAATGTCCGGCGGCATCGACGCTGACCATGGCTTCCCATTCCACCCGGGCCATGTCCAGCGGGCCACCATAGAGATGGGGAAACAGCTGACCGCCGCGCGAAGGTTCCCAGACCAGGGCCTCGCCGAGATCGGCGGTGCGAATGGCGAGGATGACGAGGCCGGACTGGCCCTTGAAATGCAGGCGCAGGGTTTCGGCCAATTGGGCGGCGGTAGAAAAATGCATATAGCCATCCGCCGCATCGATAGGCATGCCCTCATAGCGCCCCGAATGGCGGGCGGCGGCCAGCGAGGCGGCGCTGGCGATCTTGTAGATGAAGGGCGGATTAGCGGATGACATGGCCGAACCTGGAGGCGGAATGGTGCCGGGGTAAAACGGAAAGGTTCTCTTTACAAGGTGGGGAGCGGATAATACGATAGGACTGAATTCCAGCAGTAAGACATATTTCCTCGCCAGGGGGCCAGATGCTTTCACACAGGGCCATATGGGATGGCATTGACGCGATGGCGCGTCGGCATGGCCATTCCGTGTCGGCCCTGGCCCGGCTGGCGGGACTGGACGCCACCGCCTTCAACGTCTCCAAGCGTGTCAGCAAGGACGGGCGGGAGCGCTGGCCCTCCACCGAGAGCCTTGCCAAGATTCTGGAAGCGACCGGCGAGAATTTCGATTCCTTCCTGGCTGGCACCGGCGCCTATATGCAAAGCCGGGGCTTTTCCGAGCCTTCATTGCGCACCGTGCCGTTGCTGGGACTGGCGCAGGCCGGCGCCGGCGGTTTTTTCGACAGTGCCGGCTTTCCGGTGGGCCAGGGCTGGGACGAGATCGTGCTGCCCACGCCGGATGACAGCGGCATCTATGCGCTGGAAGTGACCGGCGACAGCATGGAGCCGCTGTATCGCGAGGGCGACCGCATCGTCGTCTCCCCCACCGAACAGGTGCGGCGCGGCGACCGGGTGGTGGTCAAGACCCGCGACGGCGAGGTGATGGCCAAGATCCTGGCGCGGCAGAGTGCCAGGCAGATCGAGCTGCATTCGCTCAATCCGGCCTATGAACCGCGCATGCTGGACCTGGTGGAGGTGGAATGGGTGGCGCGGATCATCTGGGCCAGCCAGTGAGGATTGGGACAGCTACTGTTGCGGATGCCGAAGACTGGACGGCGATGCGGATGGCCCTCTGGCCGAATGGCGGGACTGGCGCGCACGCGGCCGACATTGCCCGTCTGCTGGCCTATCCCGGAGAGACGATCAACCTAATCGCGCGAAATACGGATGGAGCCGCACTGGGCTTTGCCGAAGCGGCGCTGCGGCGGGACTATGTCAATGGATGCAAAACCTCGCCGGTGGCGTTTCTCGAGGGGATTTTCGTGAAGCCGGAGGCGCGGGGACGCGGGGTGGCACGGGCGCTGGTGGCGGCGGTGGAAGGATGGGCGCGGGAACAGGGCTGCACGGAGTTCGCTTCGGATGCGCGGGTGGAGAATGCGGACAGCCATGCAATGCACCACGCGCTGGGCTTCGAGGAGACCCAGCGCGTGGTGTTTTTCAGGAAGGTGCTGAGATAGGGCGGCCGGGCCTATCGCCCATCACTCTCGCGCTTGACGCGCAGGGTCTTGGCCATACGGCAACATCACGAGAGCCCTCGCGTCAAGCGCGAGGGTGACGATCCGGGTTGTGAAAAGTCCTCCACAAAAGCCGATGTAGAATTTCCGGGTCATTCCCGCGCAAACAGGGGTTCCCGCTTGCGCGGGAATGACCCGGTGCATCGACTGGGAATCCTAGCCGTTCAATTCGCCAGCATCTTCCCGGCGAGAGCATCGGCGATGAGCCTGCGGGTATTGTCGATGCCGTAAAGCGCGGCGAAGGAGCCGAAGCGGGGGCCGCGTTCCTGGCCGATCAGCACCTGATAAAGCATCTGGAAGAACTCGCCGGAGACGCCGGGACCGCCAGTGGGGCTCTTTTTGGTGTGGTCCTGATAGCGCTCGATATTGCGCGCCACGTCGAGCGACGCATTCTGGATGGTTTCGTTGGTGGCGTCGGCGGGCAGGGCGGCGAAGGCGGTCGAGAGAGCCTCGAGCGCAGCGCGCTCGACCTCGTCGGGGGCACGATAGCTCTTCTGCACGAAATCGCGGAAATAGCGCATGGCGTAGCCGACCAGCGCATCGAGATGCGGATGGGTCTTTGCCGATACGCCCGGCGCATAGGCCGAAATATAGCCCCACATGACTTCCGGCGTTTCCGGATTGGAGGCCGTCGCCAGATTGAGCAGCAGGGCAAAGGTGACCGGCATGTCGATTTTGGGCACATTGCCGTAATGGACATGGAAGGCCGGATTTTCCAGCCGGGCGGCGGCATCCTGACGCTCGAAGGCGGCGACGAAGGAAGCGTATTCGTCCACGGCGCGCGGAATGACGTCGAAATGCAGGCGCTTGGCGACGCGCGGCTTCTGGAACATGTAGAGCCCCAGGCTTTCGGTCGGCGCATAGGTCAGCCATTCGTCGATAGTCAGGCCATTGCCCTTGGACTTGGAAATCTTCTGCCCTTCGGCGTCGAGGAACAGCTCGAACACGTAGTGCTCGGGCGGGGTGCCGCCGAGGATCGAGCAAATCTTGTCATAGATGTGCTGATTGGTCTGGTGGTCCTTGCCGAACATTTCGAAATCGACGTCGAGCGCGGCCCAGCGCATGCCGAAATCGGGCTTCCACTGCATCTTCACATGGCCGCCGGTGACCGGCACAGTGGTGTCGCGGCCATCCTCGTCGGCGAAGGTGACGGTGCCGTCTCTGGCATTGATCTCCTTCATCGGCACGTAAAGTACGCGGCCCGAAATCGGCGAGATCGGCAGGAAGGGCGAATAGGTGGCCTGCCGCTCGGCCCCGAGCGTGGGCAGCATCACCTTCATGATGTCGTCATAGCGCTCGGCGGCGCGCAGCAGCACTGCGTCGAACTTGCCGGACTTGTAATAATCGGTGGCGCTGGCGAATTCGTAGTCGAAGCCGAACGTGTCGAGGAAGCGGCGCAGCATGGCGTTGTTGTGTTCGCCGAAGCTGGGATATTCATTGGTCCAGGGATCGGGCACGGCGGTCAGCGGCTTTTGCAGATGCGGCTCCATCGCCTCCTTGGAGGGGACGGTGTCCGGAATCTTGCGCATGCCGTCCATGTCATCGGAAAAACAGATGAGCCGGGTCGGAATCTGGTCGCGCGTCAGCAGGCGGAACGCCGTGCGCACCATGGTGGTGCGGGCCACTTCGCCGAACGTGCCGATATGGGGCAGGCCCGAGGGGCCATAGCCGGTCTCGAACAGGGCTTCGCCCTTGCCCGACTTTTCCAGGCGCTTGACCAGTTTGCGCGCTTCCTCGAACGGCCAGGCGCGCGCCTGCTGCGCGGGCTCGAAAAATTCGGGGTCAAGGGGAGGCAAAGCGGCGGGCGACACTGGGTTGCGGCCTTTCGAAGGAGAGGGGAAAGCGACGGGCACGGCTGTGTGCACGTTCTGATGTGCCGCGTCAATGTCGCAGGCGGTTGCGCCGGACCGGCCCAGGGCCTAGTTCTGGGCCAGTTTCGTCAAACCGGATCGCGCCATGACCAGCCAAGCCCACGACGCCCTCATCCATGTGATGATCGTCGCCGCCACTTCCGACAGCGCCATCACCGAGAAGGAGCTCGACCGGATCAAGGTGCTGATCGAGCGGCTGCCGGTCTTCGAGAATTTCGACAAGGGCCGGCTGGGGCAGGTCGTCAATCGATGTGCCGACGTGCTGAACGGGCCGGACGGGCTGGACCGGGTATTGGACGAGGCCGTCGCGATCCTGCCGGCGAAATTGCAGGACACCGCCTATGCGCTGGCGGTGGAGGTGACGGCGGTCGACCTGTTCCTCGAACAGGAGGAACTGCGCTTCCTCGAAATGCTGCGCGACAAGCTCAGCCTCGACCGGCTGACCACGGCGGCGATCGAGGTCGGGGCCCGGGCGCGCTATCGGCGCCTGCCGGAATAGCGCCGCGCCGCATTTCCGCGCCTTAATAATAGCCCACGGGGAACCAGCGCAGGTAGAGTTCGTCCAGCGCGCCATTATTCTTGAGGCGCACCAGGGCCCAGTCGATGGCGTGGCGCACCCGGTCCTGGGCGCCGGGCACGGCGATGGCGAGGCCTTCGCCGAACAGACGTGGCCGGAAATAGGCGTCGCCGGCAAAGCCGCAACAGGCCAGATTGTCGTTGAGCCAGAAGGAGGCGCGCATCGCGTCGCCGAAATAGGCCTGGACAATGCCGTCCTTGACCGCCTCCAAGGCCGCGATTTCATCATCGAAGCCGACGCGCTCCGCCTCGGGCAGGTAGCGCTCCATGAAATCCTCGTGGGCGCTGCCGGCGCGCACCGCGATGCGCTGGCCGGCCAGCCTTTCGGGGCGGAAGCTGTCGATGCTGCCGGCGCGCGCGACGAAACGGCCGGGCAGCGCCAGATAGACGGCGGAAAAATCGAAAAGCTCGCCGTTTTCCAGAGTGATGGCGAGACCGGCGATGAGTGCGTCGCCCTGGCTGTCGGCGAGCGCCGTCGCCGCCTGCTCCCAGGGCCAGGCCTGGATGGTGCAGGCGACATTGACCTCGATGCAGATGCGCCGGGCGAGATCGATGTTGAAGCCGACCAATTCGCCGCTCTGGTCGCGGAAATTGAAGGGCGGGAAATCGGCGGTGGTGAGAAAGCGAATGGCGGGAACGGGCTGCAGATTGGGCAGGATTTCCCGGGCGTCGGGGTCGGCGTGATAGGGGATGGCCTGGGCAAAGGCGGGCGCGGTGAGCAGAGCCGCCATGGTAGCGAACAACAGGATCTGAGCCCAAGGCGTGCGCAGGCGACGGGGCGTTTTTGGGGAGGGAGCGATGGAGCCGCTGGTTTCGCGCCGAACGGACATCAACTTACACCTGATCCAGCCCATATATCAGATCGGCCAGCAGGTCGTCCGCGTCTTCCAGGCCGATTGAGAGCCGCAGCAGGCCGGGGGTGACCCCGGTTTCCAGCCTGACCTCCTCGGTCAGGCGCTGATGCGTCGTGGTGCGGGGATGGGTGATGATGGATTTGGCATCGCCCAGATTGTTGGAGATGAGGATGACGGCCAGATTGTCGCATAGGGTGAAGGCGGCGTCCTGCCCGCCCGCGACCTCGAAGGCGAGCAGGGTCGAACCCGCCAGCATCTGGCGTTTGGCCAGATCGTATTGCGGGTGGCTGGCATGGTGCGGATAGATGACGCGGGAAATCTTGGGATGGCTGGCCAGCGTGTCGGCGATGCGGGCGGCGCTGTCATTCATCTGCCGAACGCGCAGGGGCAGGGTTTCGAGGCCCTTGAGCAGCACCCAGGCATTGAAGGCGCTGAGCGTTGCCCCGGTCTGGCGCAGGAAGGTGTGCACATCGCCTTCGATGATCGCCTTCGATCCCAGCACCACGCCGCCCAGCACCCTGCCCTGGCCGTCGATATGCTTGGTGGCCGAATAGGTGACGATATCGGCGCCCAATTGCAGCGGCTTCTGGTAGAGCGCGGTGGCGAAGACATTGTCGACGATCAGCTTGGCGCCATGGGCATGGGCGATATCGGCCACCGCCCGGATATCGACCAGTTCCAGCGTCGGATTGGTCGGCGTCTCGATGAAGACCACCTTGGTATTGGGCTGCATGGCGGCGGCGAAATTGGCCGGATCGCGGCCATCGACCAGGGTGGAGGCGACGCCGAAGCGCGGGGCGTAATCCTCCACCACATAACGGCAGCCGCCGAACAGGGCCTGGGAGGCGACGATATGATCCCCGGCCCGCACCTGGCTCATCACTGCATTGGTGACGGCGGCCATGCCGGAGGCGAAGGCGCGGCCGGCCTCGGCGCCTTCCAGCAGGGCCATGCGGTCCTGGAACATGTCGACGGTGGGATTGGCGAAGCGGGAATAATTGTGCCCCCCCTCCACTTCGCCCCGGAACAGGCGCTCGGCATGTTCCGAACTGGGATAGGAATAGCCCGAGGAGAGAAACAGCGCCTCGCTGGTCTCGTTGAACGGCGTGCGCCTGCCCCCGCCATGGACCAGATTTGTCGCCGCGGAGAGGTTGCGGGGGTCGCGGAGCGGATTGTTCTGTTTGGACATGCGAGCGCCTTCGAAGCAAAAAACCGGCACGCTTTGGCGGCCGGTTTCCAAAACGGTCTTTAGCTAATTGTTTTAAGTGGCTGCAAGCGACCGGCCAAATCACCACTGAAAGAGGGATTTAATGGCATCGCGCCCATGGCGTCAATCGGCCAGGTTATTGGGGAATACGAGGAACTCGGCGATTGCCGCGTCAATGCGCGGCTTGTCCGGGCTCGCCAGACTTGGCACAAGGGCAAAGAACTGTCGGCCCCGATCCGGGACGACGCGCGAGGACAGGGCCAGAACATGACCGATACTTGGCCGAAGGGCGTTTTTCCGGCGCGCTTGATCGAGAAGCTGCATGCCCAAGGGGCGATCCGGGCGGCGCGGCCCTTCGATGACGACCAGGTGCAGCCGGCCAGCCTCGACCTCAGACTGGGAAAGACGGCGTTTCGCGTCCGCTCCAGCTTCCTGCCCGGCCCGTCCCATCTGGTGGCCGAGCGCATCGAGGCGCTGAAGCTGCATGAGATCGACCTCAGCAATGGCGCGGTGCTGGAGCGCGGCTGCGTCTATCTGGTGCCGCTGGAGGAAAGCCTCGACCTGCCGGAAAGCGTCAGCGCCTCGGCCAATCCCAAAAGCTCGACCGGGCGGCTCGACGTCTTCACCCGGGTGATCGGCGACCGGGCCCGCGGCTTCGATCAATTGCCGGCGGGCTATAAGGGCCCGCTCTATCTCGAAATCAGCCCCCGCACTTTTCCGGTGCTGGTGCGCACCGGGTCGCGGCTGAGCCAGATGCGGTTCCGCTCCGGCGACAGCCGGCTGAGCGTGGAAGAGCATCAGGCGCTGCATCGAGCCCAAACCCTGGTGATCGGCGGCGAGCAGCCGGTGGGCGAGGGGGTGGCATTGTCCATCGACCTGCTCGGCCAGGGGCGCGACGGGCTGATCGGGTTCCGCTCCAAGCGGCATACGGCGGTGGTCGACGTGGACAAGAAGGCGGCGCTCGACGTGCTCGACTTCTGGGAACCGCTCTATGCGCGCGGCCGGAGCGAGCTGATCCTCGATCCCGACGAGTTCTATATTCTCGTCAGCCTCGAAGCGGTGCATGTGCCGCCAACCCATGCCGCCGAAATGGTGCCGTTCGATCCGCTGGTCGGCGAATTCCGCGTGCATTATGCCGGCTTCTTCGACCCCGGCTTCGGCCATTCGGCGGCGGGGGGCACCGGCAGCCGGGCGGTGCTGGAAGTGCGCAGCCGCGAAGTGCCGTTCCTGCTCGGGCACGGACAGATCATCGGGCGGCTGATCTATGAGAATCTGGCCGAGACGCCCCAGCGGCTCTATGGCAGCGATCTGGGCTCGAATTACCAGGCGCAGACGCTGAAGCTGTCAAAGCATTTCAAGCCGTTCGGCGGGTGAAGCCAGGCCGATCGCCCGCCCGAATCCAGTTGACGCGCTTCCGCCTTTCCCCTATAGGACCCCCGACTTGGCGGCACCCCTGGCCGCCGCTTTCATTTCATCCCGGAAGCTTGCAGCGCGCGATGCGCTCATTCTGCCGGTTGGACGCTCAAGAGGATTACATGGCCAATACGCCGTCAGCCAAGAAGGCGACCCGCAAGATTGCTGCCCGCACCGAGATCAACAAGTCGCGTCGCAGCCGCGTGCGGACCTTTATCCGCAAGGTCGAGGAAGCGATCACCGCCGGCGATCACGCCGCCGCTTTCGCCGCCCTCAAGGTGGCCGAGCCGGAGATCCATCGCGCCGCTGGCAAGGGCATCGTCCATGCCAATCTGGCCTCCCGCAAGGTCTCGCGCCTCAATAGCCGCGTGAAGGCCCTGGCGGTCTGATCGCAGCAGTCCGCGGCGCCGGAATCGGCTGACGCGGCACGACGAAAACGGGCTCCGCGAGGAGCCCTTTTTGTTGCCCGCACCAGGGCAAGCTTTTTCGCCACACAAGCGTCACATGACCATTTCATGACCGTCGAGGCGGAAGTGGAACGTTTGGTGCACCCGCTGTTTTAATCCGGTCTTTCAAGGGCTTGATGGGCGTTGGCCGCTATGGCGGCCCGGCGGTGACAGGGTTGCCAGGGGCTTGGGTGGAATAAATTTTTCACCATGTCGCGCCAGCTAAGTGTTCGAATCTGCCTTGAGTCACAGGCCCTTGCCCGGACCGGCTTTTGGACCTCCCCCTCGCCTTAATTCGCTCTGTCCGAGTCAAGCCCCTATTTCAGCGATTCACATGTTGCGGGTCTAAATCGGTGCCTCTAATGTACTCTTGCCGACGGGGACAACGAGGGGCGGAACGATCCTCCAATCCATCGGCCGGGACCGGAAACGAACCGGGTTCAGTACAGTACCGGCGGTAACGCCGGGGGGTGAAAAGCCGATGAAGAGATTGTCGGCCGCAAAACTGCGCGGCCGGTGAAATCGGAGCGGGCAGCGTTCGATAGACCGCCGGCCAGGTCAGGCCGGGATCAAGGTATAGGTCAAACAGGAAAATGGCGGGTGGAACCGCCGCATGAAATATGCGCTTCCATGGCAGGGCGCAGGGGCGAAGCCTTGTCCACAAGACCCGGTTAAGGGTCGGGGCGGGCGGAGTGGCAAAACAGACGCCGCCGGACGCTGCGGACCGGCGGATAAACAGAATGGGGCTGAAAACGATGATGCGACAGGCAATTGCGGGAAGGGACGATTGGGCTTCGGCCGACACTCCTTCTCTTCCTCTTTCCAAACAAGGCGATGTTCCTGTC